>CANONT010000003.1 GCA_947567695.1 uncultured Clostridium sp. | reverse complement strand
GCTAGAACAGGGGCAAGTAGAAGGCAGGATAACCAACGCAAGGGAGCTTATGTGCGAAAAGAAACGTCCCCATTGCACAAGAGGAGTAAAAAATGTACTTACATAGATTAAAGATAGGCAATGTTGAGTTAGAGAATAATTTAATATTAGCTCCTATGGCTGGCGTGACAAACCAACCTTTTCGAATGATATGTAAAGAGTTTGGATGTGGTATGGTGTGTACCGAAATGGCTAGTTCAAGGGCTATTTTTCATGATGATAAAAAGACGAATCGATTGTTGAATACCAAAGGAGAGAAACGTCCTATCAGTATGCAAATTTTTGGTAGTGATGAGGAAACAATGGGCTATGCTACTAGTTATGTGAGCAAAATGGCAGATATAGTGGATATTAATATGGGGTGTCCAGCTCCCAAGGTTGTAAAAAATGGAGATGGTAGTAAACTTCTTTTGAATTTGGAACAGGCAGAGAAAGTAATGAAGGCAGTAGTAAAAAATGCCAAGGTTCCTGTGACTTTAAAGTATAGAAAAGGCTGGGATCAGGAACACACGGTTGCAGTAGAAATAGCAAAGATGGCAGAAAGAGTTGGAATATCAGCGATTACTATTCATGGAAGGACTCGCTCTGAATTTTATTCTGGTGTAGCAGATTTAGAAATAATTAAACAAGTGAAACAAGCAGTTCATATTCCTGTGATAGGAAATGGTGATGTTGTGGATGAGGAATCAGCGGTTAGAATGTTTGAAGAGACAGGTGTAGATGGTATTATGATAGGAAGAGGCAGTTTTGGTAATCCATGGATTTTTAAAAAGATTGTGCATTTTTTACAGACAGGAAGTAAATTACCAGAACCTTCTAAGGAAGAAAAACTGGAAGTTATGAAAAAACATATTGCTTTAGCCGTGGAAGAAAAGGGCGAAATCGCTGTAAAGGAATTGAGAAAACATATTGCTTGGTATACAAAGAATTTGAAAAATTCAAGCGAATTTAGAAATAACATGAATCAAATTGAAACAGAATCAGAATTAATCAAGGAAATAGAAGAATATTTTAAAACTCTTTAAAATAAAATGATAGTGGATTTTATATCTACTATTTTTTATATTTTAAGAAGATTTTATGAGTTTCTAGCATATAAATATAGTTAAGAACAAGGAGGTAATGTTTTGAAGAAAAAAAATATATTTATTTTATTAGCGGTTATTCTAATAATAGGAATTATCATTTTTTTCACTTTTTTTCATACAAAAACGGCTAAAAATTTGAAAGTTGGGAATAATAGTAGTAGTCAAGAAATTGTAGATTACATTTTAAATATTAGTTCGTATGAAACAATGGTAAAAGTACAAGTCAATAGCAATAAAAACCAAAATCAATATGTTTTAAGACAGCAATATAAAGCACCTGATATGTCAGAACAGGAAGTATTAGAGCCAAGCAATATTGCTGGTGTTAAGATGATAAAGAATGGAAATCAATTAAAGATAGAAAATACAAAGTTAAGTTTAAGTTCTTTTTTTGAAAATTATGAGTATGTATCAGATAATGTTTTAGATTTGAGTTGCTTTATTAAGGATTATCAGTCAGATGACAAAGCGAGTTGGAAGGAAGAAAATGATCAAATTGTTATGACCACAAAAGGAGAACAAGAAGAAAAAAGATTATGGATAGATAGAGCAACAGGGAATCCAACAAAATTAGAAATTAAATGGACTAACAAAACGAATACGGTTTACATATTATATAATGAGGTAAAGATAAATTGTTTAAAATAAACTGTTTATTTACTTCCACTAATATTTAGGATAGCATGAAATATACTTGACAATATACTAATAGCAGGAGTGAAGAATATGCAAATCAAAAGAGGAGATATGTTTTATGCAGATTTAAGTCCAGTAGTTGGCTCAGAACAAGGTGGCATTCGACCAGTTCTTATTATACAAAATGATTTAGGCAATAAATACAGTCCTACTGTAATTGCCGCAGCAATCACTTCTCAAACTGGCAAAAATAAACTACCAACACATATTGAAATTGATTCGGATTCTTGTGGGTTAAAAAGTAATTCTGTGGTGTTAGCAGAACAAATTAGAACGATTGATAAAAGTAGATTAAAAGAAAGAATTGGTCATATTCATGATGAGAAAATTATTGATCAAGTGAATAATGCTTTAGGAGTAAGCTTTGGATTAGATGAATAAAAATGTGACAAAAGGGTTATCCCTTTTTGTCACATTTATACTTTTAATTTTTTTATAATTTTGATTTCTTTGTAAAGGTTATCAATGATTGCTTTTCTTTTTTCATAGGCATCTTTATATTCTTCATAAATGGGTAAATAATTGTCTACGGTTTCATTGCCTTTTAATAACATTTTCATGCCTTCATAATAATAATTTTTGTCTTTTTCTTTTTTTGCATTTTCCATTTTTTCTCTGTATTTTTCGATTTGCTCAAATCTTTTTAGTTCTCCCTGTAATTCATTTACATAGGTCTGCGTGCAGTAAATTTCGTATTCGACGTCTTCGATAACTACTTTGAATAACTTTTTTACGATAAGTGGATTATTTTTCCCAGCTTGACAGTTTTCAATTAAAATTTTTAAGGTGTCTGAAATTCCAATGTGAGATTTATACTGCCTTTTGCTAACAATAGCGTCATATTCATCTGCTACACGAATGATTTGCCCTTCATAAGGAATGTCTTTTTTTGTCAATCCTTGGGGATAGCCCGTTCCGTTTAAGGCTTCATGATGATAGAGGGTTCCTGCTGCATAAGGTCTCAATTTTAAATCTTTCATACAGATGTCATAACCAATTGTTGTATGAGTTTTCATGGTGGCATATTCCTCATCTGTTAATTTACCTGGTTTCTGAAGAACCTCTGGTGGGATAAATTGTTTACCTATATCATGTAAATAGGCACAAATAGTACAATACACTGTAAATCCTTTATTACAGTGAAGTTGTTCACAAAGTCTACAAGTTAAACTGGCAACATTTTCACAATGCCTTCTTGTAAATACATCTAGTCGATCTAACATGTCTAATTGATATCGCATACTATCATCTAAATTATAAGATTTTAGATTGGTTTTATCGTAAAAATCAAATTCATTATTCATCCTGTTTCTCCTTTGTATTTCTTTTCGTTTATCATAGCATGAATGAAAGAAAACTGCAAGTTTTTCCTTTTTGGATTGTAGAGACTTTTATCCATTATTTTAAGTTATTTATGTCATGTCTTTCTGAATAAATATTAAGAATGTCTTTTGAAAAAGTATTAAATGCTAATGTAGAATATTCAATAGCAAAGTGTTTTGAAATCAGCCCATCCTCCTTTAATTCTTGGCTATTTTTATACAATTTTGGAACTTCCCTATTAAAGTCTACTATTAATAGGGCACATCTTTCATACAAATAACTTGCTTGACCTAATTTTCTATTATTAATTGAGTTAAAAAAGCTTATATATTTCTCTATATTAGTGTTGTTAGTTTTAAATCCTACTTTATTTTCTTTAACTAAGTTATCATCATATTCATGTGTTGGTATAAGATATACTTCTCCAAGTACAATTTCATTATATCTCATATGTAAATTGTCTGCTTCAGCAAATGTTCTTTCAAATAAAGTATCTGTATTTTTAGCTAAACTGCTCATTTGACTACGAACATTTATAACTAATGAGTTATTAGAAAATTCGTAGCCATATGGATCTAATTTATTTTCAAAAGCTAATGGTCCCCAATCTATGATAATAGGTTTCTTTTCCATATTAGTTGGCAATACACAAATATCTTGATTTTTTTGTTTTAAATAACCAGCCATCTTGATTTCAGGACTTTTTTTATTAAACGGAGGAAATATTTTTTCTCTATTTATTCCTTGTTTTATTAGTTCATACTTAACAGCATTATGTATTAAATTTATTAATTCTGAAGATCTTATCATTGATTGTTTGCCATCTACGCCCTTATCTATTATGGATTGCTCTATCATTTGCTTGAATACAATTAATTGTTTTTCTATAAATTCTATTGTTCTTCCTCCTATTTTTTGACATTTTATCATAATAACTATAAAAAATCTACAAATGTTAAATTAAAAAAGTTTTTGTTCAATTTGTAGATCCTTTTACCTTACTTATGATAATGAGTTAAATATAAAAACAGGAAAATTTTAAATTTTTCCTGTTTTTATATTTTTATATTATATTTATTAAATAACATTTCGTTTATTTTTACATTATTTTCATTTTCTAAAATTTCCAATTCATTATCATTAAATTCTGGAATAGAAAACTTTTCTATGTATTTTTTTTGATAACAATAATATCCACCTTCTATTGCATAACTTGTATTACGAATATAATATTTCATAATATCGGAATTTAAAATTTTTCCTAAAATATTCAACGAAATTTTATCATTCTCAAAAATTGCATACCCATTACAAAATAATGCATTTTCATTTTCTATATATCTAAATTTTGGATTTTTTGCAAATGTCGGGAATAACATTTTTTTCCCATATTTGTTTAATCCTTGTGTTCTTCCATATGCATACCATCCATAAGGATTTTCTTTTCCCTTATCTCTTTTGCCTAATTCACTTCTCATTTTTTTTAAATATCTATATGTATTTGAATATTTCTTTTGTAATTCTTCTTCTTCTATCAATTTATAGGTTCCATTGTATTTAAAGTAGGGAAAAATAATGTATTGCATTGCATCATTTTCATTTTCACATTTTTTTAACTCTGGAATTTTATATATTGGTTTTACAATATCTGATTCAATATCAAATCTTGTTCCATCAACATTTTTATAAAAACCATTTTGATCAAAATCAACTAAGTAAACGCCATCTTTTAAAGTTGCTATACCCGTTCTAATAAATTCTTTTATTGGCATTTTTTGTTTTTCTATTTTCTTAATATTATCAAGAGTATTTTTATTAACCAATTTCCATCCGTTTTTATCTAATAGTTCTGTCTCCATACATTGGTAGTCTATTTTTTCTAATCTTTCTTCAATATTATTGCATTTATCTATGACAGCATAATTAAATTTCTCATTACATTTTTTATTTAATTTTATTATGCAATTATATGTTCTAACTGGCTTAAATATCATATTATCCGAAAAATCGATTATGGATTCAATGCTTTTTTTATTTTGTAAAATTTCTCTTAAAGCATTTGCAGATTTTATTGTTAATACATTATTGGGAATAATGTATTCAAGTTTTCCATGTTCTTGTAAATAATTTAGACCATTTTCGATAAATGCGTAAAAGATATTGAAAACGCCTTCTTGTGTTGATTTAAAGTTATGTTTTAAAAATTTGATTGTATCTTTTTTCATATCATGTGGATTTACATATGGTGGGTTTCCAATTATATAATCAAATTTTTCTACATTGAAAATAGTATTCCAATTTTCTTTCAAACTATCTGCACTAATAAGATTATACTTTATATTATTTTTTAATTCTAATTTATTTATGATACAATATAATTCTATTGCTAATTTGCATCTTCGAATATTGTCTTTCATAATATCAATGCCATATATATTTTTCTCTATTATTTCTTGAATATCAACATGAAATTTATTATGAATATATTCTATTGCAGAGATAAGAAATATTCCACAGCCACATCCAGGATCTATTATTTTTATATTTTTATTCCAACAATCTAAACTTTTCAAGCTATCTTTGACTATAAAATCTGAAATATATTTTGGAGTAAAAACAATGCCATTTTGATTTTTTTGATCTTTATCTAATAGATATTCAAAAAATTCTATTATGTATTCTATATCTACTGGAAATTTTTCATGAGAAAAAGTTTCATATATTTCCATATCTATTTTAGCTGTTTCTAATTTGTTTACCTTCATTTTTATTTTGATATATTCAATTAATGTTTCTTCTATTTTTTTAATATCTTTTTTGATTAATTTATAATATATTTTTTCAAAATATAGTAATCTTTTTTCTCTCTCCATATAGGCACTCCTTATCTAATATTATTTTTATATCATAAAAATAGTTTTTATTCAATTCATTTTTTATATATTATTAAACATTTGTTTCGATGTCAATACTTTTTAATAGAAAAATGATTGAAAAAAAGCCAGATTTATGATAATATAGAAAAAGTAAGAAACAAATGGAGGAATCAAAATGTATAGAACCAAAACATGTGGAGATTTAAACAAAAGTAATATTGGAGAAACAGTGGAACTGAGTGGATGGATACAAAAGATTAGAAATCTAGGGGGAATGATTTTTGTTGATTTGCGAGACGAATTTGGTATTACCCAAATTGTAATTCATGATGAAAGTTTACAAGAACAAGCAAAGCAATATAATACAGAGAGTTGTATCCACATTAAGCGGAGAAGTTGTGGAAAGAGCAAGCAAAAATACAAAAATCCCAACTGGAGAAATTGAAGTAATAGCGAACGAAATAGAAGTATTGGGAAAATGTAAAAATGTATTGCCTTTTGAAATTAATACAGATCAAGAGGTTAGGGAAGATTTGAGATTGGAATATCGATTTTTAGATTTAAGGAATGAAACGTTACACAATAATATTTTGCTTCGTTCTAAAATTCTAAAAACGTTAAGGGATAAAATGGATGAGTTGGGATTTATGGAGATTCAGACTCCTATTCTTGCGAATTCTTCACCGGAAGGAGCAAGGGATTATTTAGTACCAAGTAGAATTAATGCAGGAGAATTTTATGCACTTCCCCAAGCACCACAACAATTTAAACAATTATTAATGGTATCAGGATTTAATAAATATTATCAAATTGCACCATGTTTTCGAGATGAGGATCCAAGAGCAGATCGAGCACCTGGAGAATTTTATCAATTAGATTTTGAGATGAGTTTTGCAACGCAAGAGGATGTTTTTCAAGTAATGGAAGAAGTTGTGCCATATACTTTCAAAAAATTTACAGATTGGAAAGTAGATGAAAGACCATTTGTAAGAATTCCTTACAAGGAAGCGATGGAGAAATATGGAATTGATAAACCAGATTTAAGAAACCCATTAATTATACAAGATGTAACTAAAGTATTTGAAAATTCTGATTTTAATGCGTTTAAAGGAAAAACAATTAAAGCAATTGTTGTGCCAAATGGGGCTACGCAAGGTAGAAAATTCTTTGATAAAATGGGAGAATTTGCTACGACAGACGAAGTAGGAGCCAAAGGATTGGCATGGACAAAATGGGATACATCAGGAGAAGTAACAGGTGGCATTGCAAAATTTATTACAGACGAGATAAAACGAGACTTAGAAACAGAGTATGGAGTAGAAAAGAATTCAGCGATTTTCTTTCTTGCAGATGAGTTTGAAAAAGCCCAAAAAATAGCAGGATTAGTTAGAATTGAATTAGGGAAGAGATTAGATTTAATCGAAAAAGGAGTTTATAAATTCTGTTTCATTGTAGATTTTCCAATGTATGAATTGTCAGATGAAGGAACGATTGATTTCAGCCACAATCCATTTTCAATGCCACAAGGTGGATTAGAAGCCTTACAAAACAAAGATCCATTGGATATCTTAGCTTATCAATATGATTTAGTGTGTAATGGCTATGAAATGGCATCAGGAGCAGTTAGAAATCATAATCCAGAAACAATGGTAAAAGCATTTGAAATAGCAGGATATTTAGAGGAAGATGTAAAAAATAGATTTGGAGCTTTGTATAATGCTTTCCAATATGGAACGCCACCACATGCAGGAGCTGCACCAGGAGTGGATCGAATGGTTATGCTGATAGCGGATTCACAAAATATAAGGGAAATTATTGCTTTTCCTAAAAATAAAAAAGCAAGAGATTTGTTAATGCGTGCACCATCGGTTGTATCGAAACAACAACTAGATGATGTACATATTGAATTGAAAAAATAGAATGTGCAATGGGGACGTTTCTTTTTGCACATGGCATGTGACCTATCTTGGGTAAGGGGCTTCCTTAGTGCTATTTGCCATAAATTCCTCGGCTACCTTACATAACGTTAACAAATTTTAAAACAAAAGCCATAACAATACCCGAAAACAGGACCCTTTATGACTTTTGTTTAAAAATTTGTAAAACTATTTCAGTCGCTATTGGTCATTTATGCCAAATAGTACTAAGGAAGCCCCTTACCCAAGATAGGTCACGATGCCATGTGCGAAAAGAAACGTCCCCATTGCACATAAGGGAGGAAAAAATGGAATATAGGTTTAAACCAAGTGAAAAGGTATGTTCACAAGAAATGATTATTGAGTTAGATGGTGATGTGATCCAAAAAGTAACGATTGTTGGTGGTTGTGCTGGCAATACAGTTGGTGTTTCTCATTTAATTCAAGGTATGAAGATTGACGAAGCAATTGAAAGATTAAAAGGAATCCCATGTGGTTATAAAGGAACTTCATGTCCAGATCAACTTTCTATTGCATTAGTAGAAGCAAAAAGTAAGTTGAAGGGTAAAAGTTAATTGTTTGAAACGAGATAGGAAGAATAAGAAATGAAGAAAAGGGTTTTATTAGGCATGAGTGGAGGTGTTGACAGTTCTGTGTCAGCAGTTTTACTACAAAAACAAGGTTATGAAATTATTGGTTGTACAATGGAATTATCGGATTCAGTAGATCACCACGAGCAAAGTACATATTGTGGGAACCAAGCAGTACATGATGCCAAAAGGGTTTGTGACCAATTGGGAATTCCCCATTATACAATTAATTGCAAAAGTGAATTCAAAGAAAAAGTGATAGATAATTTTATTCATGAATACAGAGAAGCTAAAACACCGAATCCATGTGTAGAATGTAATCGCTATTTGAAATTTGGGGCTTTTTATCAAAAAGCAAAAGAATTAGACTGTGATTACATTGCCACAGGTCATTATGCTTGTATTCAATTTTCAGATCTATATCAACAGTATGTTTTAAAGAAATCGAAAGAAGAAAAGAAAGATCAGACTTATTTTTTGTATGCCATTCCAAAAGAAGAATTAGGACGTATTATATTTCCATTACAAAACCATACTAATAAAGAGAAAATCCGAAAAATAGCTGAAGAGAATAATTTAATGGTAGCACAAAAAAAGGACAGTCAAGAGATCTGCTTTATTCCAGATAATGATTATCAAAGTTTCTTAAAGAAATATGGAAACATTAGAAAGCAAAAAGGTAATATTGTATTAGAAAATGGGAGTGTTTTAGGGCAACATCAAGGACTTACAAACTACACTATTGGACAAAGAAAAGGAATTGGTATATCTTATCGAGAACCGCTTTATGTTTTAAAATTAAATAAAGAGAAGAATGAGGTAGTGGTTGGAACAGAAAAAGAGTTATATAGTAAGGAATTATATGCGACAGACATAAATTGGCTAGTATGGGATTACTTAAAACAACCAATCGAATGTAAAGCTAAAATCAGGTATCGTGCTAAGGAAGCAAATTGTAGGGTATATCCTAGTGGTGATACAGTTAAAGTGGTATTTGAAGAGACACAAAGAGCGATTACCTCAGGACAATCGGTTGTATTTTATGATGTAAATGATATTGTTCTAGGGGGAGGAAAAATTTTATAAAAAACCTTGTATAATAAATTTAATTGTGATATAAATAAGCTATAAGATAATGCTATGATAGAAAGGCGGAATGATTGTGGAAGAAGAAATCGAAAAAGATGCTAAGACAATATTAATTGTGGACGATGAAGCACCAATTAGGGATATATTAGTGTATAATTTAGAAAAAGAAGGATACAAAACCATAGAAGCATCGGATGGTGTGACAGCTGTTAATGTGGCATTAGAACAAAACCCAGATTTGATTTTATTAGATATTATGCTTCCAAAATTGGATGGATTATCTGTATGTAAAAGAATCAAGAATTCTTTAAATGTACCAATTCTTATGCTAACAGCAAAAGATGGAGAAATTGATAAAATTTTAGGATTAGAATTAGGGGCAGATGATTATATTACAAAACCTTTTAGTGTGAGAGAACTAGTAGCTAGAGTGAAAGCAAATTTAAGAAAGGTAGAAGCGGTTTCTAATAATAATAATAATAAAGTAGAACAACAAGTAAATGAAGAAAAGAAGAAAGAGAGTAAAATTATAGTTGGAGAATTAGCATTAGATTTAGATAAATTTGAGGTTAAGGTTAGAGGAAAAGTAATAGATTTAACATTAAGGGAATTTGAAGTATTAAAATTTTTGGCTTCTCAACCAGAACAAGTAGTTACTAGAGAGACGTTGCTAGAAAAGGTTTGGGGATATGAATATTATGGTGATATAAGAACAGTTGATGTAACCGTTAGAAGAATTAGAGAAAAGATTGAACAAGATACTTCTATCCCAAAAATATTAATTACAAAAAGAGGAGTAGGATATTATATTGCTGCTCAATAACTATGACGAGTCTAAGATTTTCTTATAATTGTATTTATTTAGAAAATTTTAGGCTCACTTTTTGTCGAAAAATGCGATGAAAAATAGGGAAAAATAAGAAAAATCTCTTGACAATGAATAAGATAGAAATTATACTTTTAGTGAATTATATAATTTATGAAATTGCATAAGGAGGAAATAGTAAGTCGACTGAAAAATTTATGAATAGAAAGTTTGTATCAAAGAGTAATAGAATATTAAGGAAAGTTTTAAATTCAAAAGAAAATTTAGATATCTTACAAGATTTTATAGAGACATTTTTAAACATTAAAATTAAAAAGATCTTATTAAATCCATATTTAGAAACAAAGTCAAAGCATTTGCCATCACCAGAAAATTTTGGTATTGCAGATGTAAGAATTGAATTAGAGAACAATGAAGAATTAAATGTTGGAATCCAGTTTATAGATGGATATTATGCACAAAACAAAATGTTATTGTATTATGCACAAATTCATTCCAATCAATTGGAATATAAGGATAATAGAAAAATGGCAAAAACGGTTACCATTAATTTATTAGATTTTAATTATTTAAAGACAGAGGATTATTTTAATAGAATTGTGATACCATCAAAGGTAGAAAATCAGATTGAATTATATGTGATAGAATTACCAAAATTTGCATTAAAGGAAGGAAAGTTATTGGACAAGCAAGAAGCTTGGATGGCATATTTGTGTGGCGATCAAAGAGAGGAAATTATAAAAAAAGTGAAAAGATTTGATAAAATTAGAAAGTTAGATGATTTATTAGACGAATACTGGAAAAATGAGACAATGCAATAAAAGTTTATCTATAATGATTACTTTATCAAAAATAGATAAACTTTTAGCTAAAATGCATGATAAATTAATGGGCATCTACTAAGGTTTGTTTTAAAGTTACTTTTATAATAGTACCTTCTTGTACTTGTTCATCTTTTGCATAGTCTTGTGTTAAAACAATGCCAGAGCCTTCTATATTAATGTTTAGGTTTTGGGATCTTAAAACATCAGTTGCCTCTGAGGCATTCATACCCTTCAAATCTGGCACAGTAACAGAAGTTGAAATACTACTTCCTTGTCCATAAAGAACGATAAGAGAGCCTTTAGGAAGTGAACTTCCTGGTTTTGGTGTTTGATTTTCTACAAGAAGAGTATTAGCGTCGCCGTTAACGTAAATTTTTGTATTAAAACCAGAAGATTTGAGTATTTTTTCGGCTTCAGCTACTGTCTTGTTTCTAATATCTGGAACAATTATATAATTATTTGAATTTGACTTACTAGAAGAATCTTCATCAGAAGGAACTCCTAAGTATGGTAAGATTTCAGATAACATTTGTGATACAACAGGTCCAGCAACTTGTCCACCTTGATGTCCATTGTCTCCTTTTGGGTCATATAAAGTAAGAAGTAGTACGATTTGTGTATCTTCAATGGGAGAAATGGCTACATAAGAAGCGACATATCCTTCATGAGCATTGGATTCTGTAGGTTCTGATGTACCAGTTTTACCCCCAATGGAATAGCCAGATACTGCTGCATGTCTACCAGAACCATTTGTTACGACAGATTCCATCATAGACTTAACTTTTTCTGAGGTTTGTTTTGAAAGGACTTGTCTAATTGGAGTAGTGGAAACTTCGGTTACAGTACCAGTGTCTGTATTAGTTATTTCTTTTACAATGCGAGGTTTCATTAATATGCCATCATTGGCAACACATGAAATAGCAGTCGCCATTTGAAGAGGTGTGACATTTAGTCTTTGACCGAATGACATGGTAGCAAGTTCTACGGGACCAACATTATCTAAATTTTGAAAGATACTATTTTGTTCTCCATATAAACCAGAGTTGGTGGAATTAAACAAGCCAAAAGCCTGATAATATCGGTATAAAGTAGTAGAACCAATTCTCTTTCCTAATTGCATAAAGGCAGGATTACAAGAATTACATAGTGCTTGTCTTAAAGTTTGAACACCATGAGGTTCTGGACGCCAACACTTGATTTTTATGGAGGATCCAACAATATCTTCAAATTCTTCATAGCCTTTACAATAAAAGTCACTAACTTTATCTGTAGAAGTAATGTTTTCTTCTAAAGCTACAGAAGCTGTAATAACTTTGAAGGTAGAACCTGGTTCATAAGTATCTGCCACAGATTTGTTAGCCCACATTTTATATAAAGCTTCACTTTTTTTATCTAGTGGAAGAGAATCGTAGGTTTCAGCTAAAGTGGAGTTTGGTGTATAAGGTGAATTTAAGTCATAATCTGGATAAGATGCCATAGCAATAATATCACCTGTTTGAGGATTCATAGCAATAACATTGCCACCTCGAGAGCATTTGTTATCTTCTACTGCTTGTTTTAAATATTTTTCTACAATAGATTGTACGTGTAAATCAAGAGTAAGTGTTAAATCACTACCATTTTCGGCAGAAATATAAGTTTCTTCAGCATTTGGAATTTCCTGCTGGTTACTGCCTTTTGAGCTTACAATTTTACCCGGCGTACCAGTTAAAACAGATTCCCATTTAGCTTCGATACCACTTAACCCTTGATTATCACTTCCACAAAAACCTATGACATTAGAAGCAACTGTACTATAAGGATAATATCTTTTGGTATCTTCATCTATATTAATGCCAATTGTGACTTTATTTTCTTCCATCCATTGTTTTAATTCATCTACCTTTTTTTGTTCTACTTTTTTTATAATAGTTTCTACTTGAGATTCACTTGTTACTTTTTTTAATACTTCGTCATAGTTTAGTTCAAAAATTTCAGATAATCCTTTGGCAACTTTTTCTTTATAATCTTTTGTATCTGCTTCATTATTTTTTATAATTTTAGTAGGGTTGATCGTTATGGTATCTACTTGAGCACCAATCGCAAGAGCTTTTCCAGTTGCATCATAAATATTACCACGCTTAGGACTTATAATTTGGTTAATGGTTTGTTGTTGATAAGCTTTTTCTTTTAGAGAATTACCTTGTACGAATTGAATAAATCCAATTCTACCTATGAGTAGAATAAAGATTAGAACGGTTGCAATTAATAAAGTTCTCAACTTAGTAATTGGCATTAGATTTTTGGATTCTATTCCAGTTTTTAATTTTACTATTTTAGGATTAGCGTTTTTTACTTTTTTCTTTTGATTCTTCATCGTCATCATTCCTTTTTTACTAGGATTCTTTTGATTCTAGCAAATTAATTTTTTGGAGACTATAACAATATGATATTTGCTTTAATTATTGTATATTAAAAAGATTTAAAAAGCAATAATAGTTGAAAAAATAAGTGAAATGTAATATAGTATGGTAGGAATAAACTTAGCTAAAAATAGAAAAAGAGGTAAAGATAAATGAGTACAATTTTTGAGGAAACAAAATTTATTTTAAATAAATATCATATAAAAGCCAATAAATCGCTTGGTCAGAATTTTTTGATTCGAGAAGAGGTTATTGAAACAATCATAGAGAGTAGTCAAATTGAAAAGGAAGATTTGGTAATAGAAATTGGTCCTGGATTAGGAACGTTAACAAAATATTTATTGCAAAAAGCTAAAAAAGTTATTTGTATTGAGTTAGATAAAAAAATGATTAGAATTTTAGAAGATAGATTTTCGCTTTATCAAAATTTTGATGTTCTTAATCAAGATGTTTTAAAAGTGGATTTAAAAGAATTGATAGATAATGAAAAGAAAAATACACAGATTCAAAAAGTAAAAATAGTAGCGAATTTACCATATTATATAACTACCCCAATTATTATGAAGTTATTAGAAGAAGAATTACCATTAGATAGTATAACAGTTATGATACAAAAAGAGGTGGCAGATAGGCTAATTGCTATACCAGGTGATAAGCAAACAGGTGCTATCACATATAGTGTGTATTATTATGCACAAGCACAAGGAATTTTAGAAGTTTCCAATGATTCTTTTATACCAGAACCAGAGGTGACATCAAAGGTTATTAAATTAAATATTAGAAAGGAGCCAATCGTTCATGTAGAAAAGAAAGAAGATATGTTTAAAATTATCAAATGTGCTTTTATGCAAAGAAGAAAAACTTTGTTAAATGCATTAATGAATACAAATGTATTTAATAGTAAAGAGGAAGGGGTGCAGATTTTAGAAAAGTTGGGTATGGATAAAAGTGTTAGACCTGAAAAATTAAAATTAGAAGATTATGCAAAAATTGCTAATATTTTATCTAAATCAATTGATCTTTAAGACAAAAAATACTAGGATGAGTAGATACTTATGTATATAAATATTTTAAAAGAGCTTCTCAAATAACAATTTTTATGTTATAATAAAAAAGAAGTATAAAATAGGGAGAGTAAAATGAATCAAATTTTGGTTACTAAAAAACTATATATAACACCTGAATTGAAACGAAAAAAGAAAATGTATAAATTTGAATTTTGTTTATCTGTTTTTTTAGTGCTAGTTTTAGTTTCTGCTTACATTTATGCTGAATATGACAGAAATAAGAGTGAACAAGTATCGCAAGATATTTTGGCTAATCTTGAGTTTACACAGGAGGATAATACGGTTGCTAAAAATAATGTTTTAGTTGTTGTATTAGATGATGAAGCACAAGAGGAAGTAAAAGAAGATAATCATCAGAGCAATCAAAATATGCAAACAACAGCAAATGGTTTTCAATATGCAACTATTGGAACAGTAAATATTCCTAAAATAAATGTTACTTATCCAATTATTGATGGAGTAACAGATTCAGTGGAAGAAACAGAGGAATTATTAAAGATTTCTCCAACTAAGTTTTGGGGTCCAAATCCAAATAAAGTTGGTAATTTTTGTATTGTGGGTCATAATTATAGAAATACTAGATTTTTTAGTAAAGTACCTACTTTACAAGCAGGAGATATTATTCAAGTAACAGATTTGTCAGGAAAGACCATCCAGTATAAGGTATATAATAAGTATCAGGTAGATCCAACTGATGTTAGTTGTACAACACAATTAACCAATGGAAAAAGAGAAGTTACTTTGATTACTTGTACAGATGATAGCAAATATAGAGTTGTTGTAAAGGCAAGAGAAGTAAAATAAAAATCGACTATAAATTAAATTTTATAGTTGATTTTTATTTTTGAGAGTATTAAAGCAATGCACTAAAAACAAAAAGTTACATATAATATAAAAAAACAGAGGAGGAGATATATCTGTGGCAAAAATATTAGTGTTTAACAATGATACCGATAGAATGGAAACCTATTATAGAGGCGAAGCAGAACCTATGCCCTATAATACGAATGGAACTTTAAAAGTAAGAGAATTTAGAGGTTCTAGCAAAAGTAATATTTTATGGACAACAAAACGTTGTATGCAAAGTTGGAATAGTCAAAGATATATTTATGGAGGTCCAATACCTGTGGGATTTGCATTTAAAAGACCTTATGAAGGACGGTCATCGGAAACCAAAGTCAACATTATGCAGGAGTAGCTTTTGATGTAGGGCAAACACTAACATCTAGTCAGAGAACAAGATTATGGAATTCTGCCAATAATTCTGGAGTATGGAGCTATGTAGAACCAATTTCACTAACGCCGACATGGGTGCATTTTGATAAGCGTTTTCGGCAAATCAGCTTGTTCAACAGGAGGATTTCCAATGTTAAGAAGAGGAAGTTTAAGCAATTATGTATTAATTGCGCAAGATGACTTAAATACATTAGGATTTAGAACTGGTGGATTAGATGGAATCTTTGGTTCAGCTACTTATAATGCAGTAATTTCTTATCAACGTTCAAGAGGGCTTTCAGCGGATGGAATTGTTGGTTGCAATACATGGAGGTCGTTACAAGAAAATGTTGTAGGGACAGGACCAACAAATACAACGATAAATTAAACCTAAAGTGATAACACTTTAGGCTTTTTTCTTGTTTTTATCTTTGTTTTGCATTTTAATTAATTCATTTGTAAATGTAGAAATAATATTTTTATTGTAATCATTTAACTT
The DNA here is from genome assembly GCA_947567695.1 of uncultured Clostridium sp. Taxonomy (GTDB): domain Bacteria; phylum Bacillota; class Clostridia; order TANB77; family CAG-508; genus CAG-269. The sequence goes on along the minus strand of CANONT010000003.1, from coordinate 62,878 downwards.
TAGATAATCTTCTAAAAATTTGTCATCTACAATATCATCCAAAACAGAGGTTTTGTTATTAATCAAATCATTAAACAGAAAATCAGAGTTTATATTTAGAGCTTTACAAACATTAATGATAGTTGTAGCACATCCAAAGGCAATTCCTCTTTCTAATTGACTAATATATCTAGGAGATAAAGATAATTTTTCTGCTAATTGTTCTTGTGTATATTCAGCTTTGGCTCTAGCTAGTTTGATTTTTTTGCCGATTGTTTTCCTTAAAATTTTTTCTTGACTATTCATGAGGAAACCCTCCTTTTATTCTATATAAAAAAGTATAGCAATTAGAACTTGAAAAAAGAACGAACTATCAATAAGAAAAAACAATTCATATAATACCAATAGTTCTACCAATTAAATTCAAATTTATTTAATTTTTATTAGAAAGCTTTCACACTAAAAATATACGAGCAAGGCTGACCAGCAACAAGAAATTTTAGAAAAAATAAAAAAATTTAAAAAAAAGCTTGCAAAATAATAAAACTTATATTAAAATTTAATAGAAGTGGAGAAAAGTGGAACAAAGTGGTGAGAAAGTGGGGAGGTGAAATTTAATTGCTAATTGGTGAATATGAGCATTCTATTGATGCAAAAGGCAGATTAATTATGCCAGCGAAATTAAGAAATGATATGGGTGAAAAATTCATTGTAACAAAGGGGTTAGATGGATGCCTATTTGCTTTTTCACAAAATGAGTGGTTAAATTTTGAAACAAAATTAAAAACACTACCGCTTTCTGATAAAAATGCCAGAAACTTTGTAAGATTTTTCTTATCAGGTGCAACTGAGTGTGAAATAGACAAACAAGGAAGGTTCCTAATTTCTAATAATTTAAGAATGGCAGCAAATTTAGAAAAAGAGGCTATTATCATAGGAGTAGGAACAAGACTTGAAATTTGGGACAAACAAACATGGCAAAATTGTGATGAATCTATTTCAGCAGATGAAATTGCTGAAAATATGACAATGTTAGGTATATAACTTGCAAAAGTTTATATAGATACACAAGAAAAAGATACAAAAGATAAGAATTTTAAAGTTACTAAAGACAAAAATACAAAAGAAAACTTTACAAAAGATAAAAGCACAAAAGATAAAAATTTAAATGTACAGAAGAAGCTTTTAACATAAGATGATTGGAAAACCAAAAGATAAAAACATAGAAGAAATTCAGCTGGTAGTTGTTTTCTAAATACCAGCTGTTTTTTAAATAAATAAAAAGTTTTATAAAGCGAGATTTTAGTTATTTGAGGTGCTAAATGAATTTTAAACACGAGCCAGTTATGCTGACAGAATGTATCAAAGGATTGGAAATAAAATCAGATGGAATTTATGTGGATGGAACCTTAGGAGGAGCAGGACATAGCAAAGAAATAATAAGAAAGTTATCAGCACAAGGCATGCTGATTGGAATTGACAGAGATAAAGAGGCATTAGAAGCAGCCAAAAACAACTTAAAGGAATTTTCTAATGTTAAATATGTTCATGATAATCATGATAATATTAAAGATATATTAAAACAATTGAATATAAATAAAGTAGATGGCATTTTATTAGATTTAGGTGTTTCTTCTTATCAATTAGACGAACGAAATAGAGGATTTAGTTATCTAGGAGAAAATACGTTAGATATGAGAATGGACAAAACACAAGAATTAACGGCAGAGATGGTAATTAATCAATATTCGGAACAAGAATTAGCTCATATCATTTATGAATATGGAGAAGAGAAATTTTCAAGACAAATCGCTAGAAACATTTGTAAAATAAGAGGGGAACATCAGATAAAGACAACTAAAGAATTAACAGAGATAATTGAAAAATCAATACCAAAATCAAAGCAAAAGGATGGACATCCAGCAAAGAGAACTTTTCAAGCAATTAGAATTGAAGTAAATAATGAAATAAAGCCATTATATCATACCATAAAGGATTGTATAGAAAGTTTAAAAGAGGGAGGTAGACTATGTGTTATAACCTTCCATTCATTAGAAGATAGAGCTGTTAAAAATGCTTTTATAGAGGCAAAGGGAAAATGTACATGTCCTAGTGATTTACCATATTGTGTATGCGGAGCAAAATCTATTGGAAAAATAATTAGCAAAAAGCCAATTGTGGCAACGAGAGAAGAAATGGAAAAGAATTCAAGAAGTAAAAGTGCTAAGTTGAGAATTTTTGAAAAAGGATAGGAGGTGAGTAACTTATGGCAAGGAGTAGATATGAATATGAGACCAGTCCACGAAAAATAGATCCTAATATACAAAGAAGAACACAAACCAAAAGGAAAAAACTAAAAGTAGTAGAGGACATACCAAGACAAGATGTAAAATTATCAAAAGAACAGAAAAAAACACAAGTACAATTAACTTTTATGGTAATTGGTATATTTATATTACTATTAACCATAAGTTATAGAAACTCACAAATTAATGAGAAATTTAATCAAACACAAATTTTAAAAAGAGAGTTATCTTCTCTTCAAAAAGAAAATGAACAATTAAAAGTAAGCATCGAAAATAGTTTGAATCTAAATAGTATCGAAAAACAGGCAAAAGAAAAATTGGGGATGCAGAAATTGACAAATAAACAAACGGTGTATGTGACATTACCAAAAAAAGATTATGTTGAATCAGCTTCTGTGGAGATTGTTGTTGAAAAAGAAAAGAATTGGTTTGAGCAATTGGTAGATAAAATATTTAATCGATAAAATAGAATATGAATAAAGAAAGATCTTCCTAATAAAATGAATTAGGAGGATTTTTTATATGAAAACGATCAAACTTTCAAGTAAAAAGAAAATGAGGAATATACTATTTATCACTTTTTTAGTCATCATTGGTTTAATAGGAAGATTAGGATATATACAATTTGTACAAGGAGGAGAACTTTCTAGCATGGCATATCAGCAACAGACTTTAGATAGGAGTATTAATCCTAAAAGAGGGACAATTTATGATGCTACTGGAAAAAATGTGTTAGCAGTTAGTAGTACCGTAGAAACGGTAACAGTCAATCCAGGAAATATTGCCAAAGAAAATAAAGAAAAAGTAGCTAAAGTTCTATCCGATATTTTTGAAGTAGATTACGAAAAGATTTTAAAAAAGGTAACCAAAAGGAGTTCGATCGAAACAATTGCTAGAAAGGTAGAGAAAGAGAAAACAGATCAACTAAGAATATGGATGCAACAAAATGGGATAACCACAGGGATTAATATTGATGAAGATACCAAAAGATATTACCCATATAGTACTATTGCTTCTCAAATTATAGGGTTTTGTGGAAGCGATAATCAAGGATTAGATGGAGTAGAAGCCAAATATGATTCACAGTTAAAAGGAACACAAGGTGCTATTCAACGTCATACGGATGCTAAAGGTGGAGAAATTGGCAAAGAAGGAGAAAAATATGTATCAGCTATTGACGGAAATGATTTAGTGCTAACCATTGATTTAAGTATTCAGTCCATTGTTGAGAAATATTTAGAAGAAGCTTGTATAGATAATAACTGTACAGATGGAGGAAATGTGGTAGTAATGAATCCACAAAATGGTGATATTTTAGCTATGGCAACTTACCCTAATTATAATTTGAATCAACCTTATGAAGCTTATACCGATGAGCTAAAAGAAAATTGGGATAATATGGAACAAGCAGAAAAAACTAAAAATTTACAGGCTGTATGGAGGAATAAAGCTATTGCTGATACCTATGAACCAGGTTCTGTTTTTAAAGTGATAACAGCATCAGCATCTATTGAAGAAGGTTTGGTAACCAATATTGATCAAGAAGGACAATTTTGTTGTACGGGAGGAATTGAGGTAGCAGGGGTCAGAATTAAATGTTGGCGACATTATAGACCACATGGTTCTGAAAGTTTAAGATTGGGATTAATGAATTCTTGCAATCCAGTTTTTATAGGTCTTGGACAAAAATTAGGAGTACAAACTTATTATAGTTATCTAAATAAGTTTAGATTGCTACAAAGAACAGGTATTGATTTACCTGGTGAAGCGAATAGTATCTTTTTAGCAGAGGAAAAGGCTGGCCCAGTTGAATTGGCAACTATTAGTTTTGGGCAAAGGTTTGAAATAACACCAATACAATTAGTTTCAGCTGTTTCTGCTGTTGCCAATGGAGGAAATAGTATACAACCTAGAATTGTGAAACAAATAGTGGATAGTCAAACTAAGGAAACGAAAGATGTGCCTGTCAAAATAAATGGGGAAGTTATTTCAAAAGAAACATCTGAAAAAGTATTAAGTATGATGGAGTCCGTTGTAGCAGAAGGTACACGGGAAAAATGCTAAAGTAGCAGGTTATCGAATTGGTGGAAAAACAGGAACTTCAGAGGACGGTGTTAATACGAATAAATATGTTACTTCTTTTTGTGGCGTGGCTCCTATTGATCACCCACAAGTAGTGGTTTTGGTTACGTTGTATAATCCAACTGGTGAAGGGGGACACCAAGGAGGTGCGTGGTTAATTTAGTCGCTACAAAATAAAAAACATTCAAAAAAACTTATAATTTAGGCATTTATAAACAATCAAATCAAAGAGAAAGTAGTTTTATTGTGAATTACTTTCTCTATTTTTAAAAATAAAAGGAGGACAAGCTATGTCAAAAGAAAATATTATTGGAACTAATTTTATAATAACAAACAGAGATTTAATAACTAAATTTGGAGTGAATTCTGCTGTAATGTTAGGCGAATTATATGGTAGAATGAACTATTTTAGAGAAAGAAATGAATTGAAAGGTGACTACTTTTTTGCTACCAAAGAAAGCATAGAAAAAAGCACAAAATTAAGTCCATATAAGCAAAGATATGTAACAGAAATTTTGCAAAATGCAGGAATTATAAATGTAAAACTTATAGACATTCCACCAAAGACTTATTATAAAATTAATGAAGAAAAACTCATGAAAGTACTGAAAAATTCAGTAGTAGAAAATATCGACAACAAGAGATTGAAAATTTGAACAACTAGGTGTCAAAAATATCGACTACAGTATGTTAAAAAATTTAACACAAACAATAATAAGTAATATCACATACACTAAAAACTTAAATTGAAGAGAATCATTAAAAATCCAAGTGGGACATGATGTCCTAAATGAATATATCTTTACAGGGAGTAAAGGTATATGGCAAAAAAATTGTGTTTTATAAATAAATAGTTAATTATAAAAGAAAAAAGTGAATAGGTTGTCCACAATTGATATAATTCTATAAAGAGTAAGGTTATATCAATAAAAATATATTATAAAAATGTATGCTCTTTTGTAATACATTTTTTAAAAAGTAATACTACTAGAAAGCTTTGCTTTCAAGTGTTTTATGGGGTGATGTAATACATTTATTCTTGCACTACGCAAAAAAGTAAAAGAATTTTGAAAATGGGCTGATTCTATAAAATGAGCACGTTAGAATAAATATAGTTATTAAATATAACAATTTAAAACAAAGTGTAAGGAGAGATGAAAAATGTTAAATAAGGAAGAATTAAAATCATTTCAGGAAAAATCTGTTATTGATTCTTGGTATAATACTAGAGCAGAAGATTTATATGTACTAAATAATGTTGATAGAAAGAAAATAGCAGAAATAAGAAAAGGAGAAGATAGCTATCAAAAAATAGCGAATGAAATATCTAAAATAGCAAAAGAAGATGATATGGAAAGAATATTAGAAAAAATAGATAAGTATTGTAATAAATTAATTAATATCGGTGGATATGAAAACGAGAAGTTAAAGGCTTTGCCTTTAAGTGTTTTAGGGGTGTATGTCGGACATCTATTCTTGCACTACATTAAAAATAAAATCAGTTTATAAAAATGTGAAGATTGTGCTAAATAAACTTTTTAACCCAAATGGTCAAGTCAAAATAATTCACTGCAAAATTCAAATTTTATCAAATAGAATTGTAAAATAAAAAATGCAATGCTATAATCTAAATGAAAAAATATTTTTAGAAAAGGTGAATAATGGATACTAATAATCAATTAGTAAAATATAAGAATAATCTTATTAGAAAATGGTTTGTTAATATTTCCAATAAAATCAAAAGCAAATTTACTACTTCTAAGCTATGGGATAAAGATATTGAAGATAAAATAATCAGAGAATTCCCCAATGAATTAGAGCAAAAAGAAGTTAAGGAATTACTAAAAGATTTACTAACGAGAAATAATAATTTACTCGAAACTATAGATATCAGAATGTTAGACAAAGATTTTTTGAATTTATTTAGTAAAACTAAATTGGAAAGAATCATTACTTCTGAATCTTTACAACAAAATATATTAGAACTACCTAAGGAAGAATTACAGACGTATGCTTATCTATTAAACTATAATTTAGTAGATTTTAATCAACGAATTGGAAGTCTATATACATTTTCTTGTAAAAATTTAAACTTGGAAGAATTACAAAGCTTAAGTGAAAAAGATAGATTAAAAGCAATTAGTATCATACTAAGTGATAGAGATAGTGCATTTCATTTAAATAATTTAAATGATTACTATGAAAAAAGAAAAGAAATGTGTAAGCAGATAATAGATAATCCTAAAATAGTGGAAGAAGAATACGAAAAAAACATGAATTCTGAAGAAGAAATATCTTTTTTTCCATTTGGATTATTATATGAATTGCAAAATTCAAGTGATTTAGACAAAATAAGATATGGAATTATTGAAGCAAAATATGGAATGAGCCTAGAAAAAGCAAAAATTCTATGTAGTACCTTTGGGAATGACATAGAAAAGATTGAAAAATCAGAAGACACAAGAATCATTAAAGAATTGAAGGCTATATTAGAAGAGGATAATCTTGATAGCTTAAAGAAAATCAATCTAGATGAAGATTATGCTAATTATGAAGGGACAATTAATATTGTATCAAATTTAAGAAATACTTATTTGCACAAATATCAAGAAACTTTATATCAAATTAATGAAGAAGACTATATTGGCACACAAAGGGTGAAAACGAAAGGAAAGAAATCGGATGTAAAAATATATAATGTTTTAGGTAAAAATAATGATAGAACTGACTTTAACATGATTTTGACTTCGCTGGGAGGAATTTATTACTTAAATCATAATTACGATGATTTAAAAGCTGATTGGGATAGAGCAGATAAAAATCATACTATTTCGTGTTCCTATATAGGAAATGATTTTCTTGGAGTCGTTGATGAGAATTACCTATTAGCTTTTTCGGATATCGAAGAAAACGAATTACTAAGAGCTAGTAATCAAGATGCTGGAACTATTGAGTCTCCTTTTGAAACATGGGAAGATTTAGAAGGAAATAAGTTTCTAATACCACAAAATGAAAAAAATTCTTCTAAAATATATAATGAATTATTTGTTGAAAGAAAAGTAGAAAGAAATGGCAAACTAATAAATAGAAATCCTACTTTTGCAGTATTTATAGCAGAAACTATTGATGATATTAATGACAAGAAAAATGATAGATGGCAAGAAACAAAAAGAATGGCAGCTGAATTAGGCATTCCAATTGCTGTAATAGATGGAACTCAATGTACAAAATTAGAATTCGAAAAGGTTCAAGAAATGGTTAAAACTGTTAAAGAAGAAAAAAGAATGGATTTAATTCCAGAAATCATACATAAAATAGAAAATAATAGAGCAGCATAAATGGGATTGCTAAAAAATGTAAGAAATGAAATTTTTTCTGAAGTAAAAGTAAAGAAATTACTAGAAGAAGTTATTGGAACAATCATAGCCTCTGATATTAATACTTTTAATCAAGGGATTGAAAAATTTGCAAGAGTGACTAAAAAAATAAAAAGTTCTTATCCAGAAAAATCTGATGAATATCTTGAAAGGTGTAAAACATATGATTATGATGATTATCTAGATAGATTAAAAGTATTATTCAGTTCTAGAAATGGATTAAATGGAGATGATTCTTCAGGAATAAGAGAAAATGCAATTGTTAATCAGTTAGAACAAAATGGTAAAGAAATAGATTTATAATATAGAAAATAGCAGATAAAACATATATAATCGGATTTGTTTCATACCATTTTATTTGAAAAATATTGATAATAGAGGTATTTTATGATAATATAGAGTAAAGGAAAAGAGAATAAAATAGATATATACTATTAAGGTTAGCAAAAAATGTGAAAATAACTATAATATTGAAAAAATAGATAAAACTTAGAGGAGTGAAATTATATTGTTAAATCCAGTTAGAATTTATGGAGCATGGGATGAAGGAATTGTGCTAGATAATCATATGCTAAAAAGTGTATTTTTAGGATATGATGAAAATGGAAAAGAGAAATTTGAAAATACAAGAACAGAAATCGGAGAATTGATATATAAATTTAAATATCAAAAAGACAAAGAAAGTTTGCCTAAAATAATGAATTTAATAAAAGATATTTTAGACAAGTGGCAATTGAAAGAAAAAATTGATATAGTTATACCAGTTCCACCATCTAATAAAACAAGAGAATACCAACCAGTATTTGAAATGACTAAAGAAATAGCAAAATTTCTAAGTAAAGAATGTAAATTAGATGTATTATCAAAAGAGAGTAATCTACAAGTAAAAGATGGTTATGATATTAGTGGTATGATAAAACAGACTGTAAAATTAGAACGACCATCAAATGTATTAGTAATAGATGATTTATATAGCACAGGAGCAACATTAAATGAAACATGTAAAACTCTGAGAAAAGATAGAAATGTAAAAAATATATATTGTTTAGCTATGACTAAAACAAAGGGGTGAGAAGTTTGAAAGTTTTTATAGCAGGACCTAGAGCTATTAAAGAGCTAGATGAAAACATTAATATAAAATTAAAGAGTATTTGTGAGAAAAATTACGATATTTTAGTTGGAGATGCAGATGGAATAGATAGTAGTATACAAAGATTTTTACAATTAAAGTCGTACAGAAATGTTACAGTGTTTGCAAGTAAGGGAATTGCAAGAAATAATTATGGGGATTGGAAAATAGAAACAGTAAAAGTAGATGATAATGTAACAGGATTTGATTTTTATGCTCAAAAAGATTTAGAAATGGCAAAGAGAGCAAATATAGGATTTATGATTTGGAATGGTAAAAGTAAAGGAACATTTAATAATATGATTAACCTATTAAATTTAGAGAAAGAGGTAATTTTATATTATACACCTAATCAAAAGTTCTACCAATTTAAAACAATGAAAGACTTAAATAATTTCTTAAACATGAATGTAAAGTTAGATAGTAAACTGAAGAAATTATTACCTAAAAGAGATGTTAATCAATTTGTGCAAGCATGTTTATTTTAAATAATAAGATATACAAGTAATAAGAATAACTAGAAATTAGTAAGAAACTAATTATCTAGTTATTTTTTTGCAAATTTTTAGAAAGATTACCGATTTTTGAGTTCTAAGTGACATTTACTTAGTAGAGAGAAAAAAAGTAATAAAATTTTTCTCCACATAATAAACTTAAATATCAAAATAAAAGAGGTAATGAAAATATGAAGAAAAAATATGAATGTTTAGTTAATAATAACGATTCATATCAATTACAAGTTGGAGATATGTTGGTGGAGATGAAGTATGCTAGTAATAAAGAAATTGAAGAATGTATATTGAGTATTTTGAGACAAAAAATAGGAAAGTAAAGTTACTTTGTAATTTTGCATTTCTTAAACTGTAACAAATAAATTTTAACAGTTTCAGCAAATTGGGCTGATTTTTAAATTTGGACACGTTATACTATATAGAGAAGGGAGGAAAGAAACAATAATGGCTGGGAGAAAATCAAAATATTCTTCAGAAAATTCAAGCACTAATAAAGCAAAGATATGGTCAGTGGCAGTATATATAAGACTCTCACAAGAAGATAGTGACAATGGGGAAGACAAGCAAGAAAGTAACAGTATTACGAGCCAAAAAGCATTATTAAATGAATTTATAGAAGAACATGATGATTTGATTGTTTATGATACTTATGTGGATGATGGTTATACAGGAACAGATTTTAATAGACCAGGATTTCAAAGGTTATTAGAAGATATGAGAAAAGGAAATATAAATTGTGTACTAGTTAAAGATTTATCAAGACTTGGAAGAAACTACATAGAAGTTGGTAATTACATAGAGCAAATATTTCCACTATTTAATATTAGGTTTATTGCTATCAATGATAGTGTAGATAGCTTTAAAAATCCTACTAGTACAAATACAATATTAGTACCATTTAAGAACTTAATAAATGATGAATATTGTAGAGATACATCAATAAAAATAAGGTCAGCATTAAATGGAAGAAAGAGAAAACGGAGAATTTGTAGGAGCATTTCCATCTTATGGATATATAAAAGATCCAGAAGATAATCATAAGTTAATCATTGATAAAGAGTCAGCCGAAATTGTAAGAAAAATTTTTGAATGGAAAGTAAATGAAGGTTTAGGAAATTTAAGCATATGTCACAGATTAAATGATATGGGAGTTTTAAATCCAACAGGTTATAAAAAGAAGAAGTTAAATCAAAATTATAATAATTCTCAAATTATGCAAGAAGATTATTCATGGTGTCCATCAACAGTTAGAAACATATTAAAAAATGATATTTACATAGGAAATATTACACAAGGGAAAAGAAGAGTAAAAAGTTATAAAGTTCATAAAGTAGAGCAAGTACCAAAAGATGAATGGATTACAGTAGAAAATATGCATGAATCAATTATAGGTAAAGAATTGTTCGAAAAGGCACAAGGATTAAGAAAAGTTGATACTAGAGTACAAGATAGTGGAGAACTTAGTGTGTGGGCTGGAACACTAAAATGTGCAGATTGTGGGCGTGCAATGCATAAAAAATATTGTAAAAATAAAAGTGGGACAGTTTATGAATACTATATATGTGGTACATACAGAAAAAAGTCAAATAAGTTATGCACAAAGCATACTCTAAAAGTGGAAGAATTAGAAAAGGCAGTATTAGAAACAATTAAATTACATATAGGCTTATTGGTTGACACTGAAAAATTACTAGAACAAATAAATAAATCAGATACTAAAAAACTAGCAAATGAGAATATGGAAAATATAAAACAAGCAAAAGAAAAAGAGATAGAAAAATTAAATAATTTGAAAAGATGTTTATATGAGGACTGGAAAAACGATTATATAACAAAAGATGAATATTTAGAGTATAAACAAAAATATGAACAAGATATTGAAAGAATAAAAGAAATAATGGCGAATTTAGATAAACAAAAAGAAAAACAAGAAGAAATTATAAATGGAAATAGCCTATGGATAGAAAACTTTAAAGCACATAAAAATATAACTGAATTGGACAGAGACATTATAACAGAATTAATTGATTACATAGAGGTACATGAGAATAAAAAAATAACCATTCATTTTAAGTTTATGAATGAACTAAATAAAATATTAGAGTACATAGAAGATGAAAATAAAGTAAGTATCTTTGAAAGAGTAAAAGAAGCATAAAACTGTAGCTACAATCAATGTTAAAATTAAGTTAAACTTTGTGTAGCGACAAAATGCACCAAGGAGGTGGTGTGGCAGCACCTGTTGGTGGACAGATTTTTAGTGAGATTTTACCATATTTAGAAGTAAATCAAGGAAATCAAGAAGAAGTAGAGGTGATAGAAGAAATTAAAACACCAGATTTATTAGGAAAAACATTAGCAGAATCACAAAAAATAGCAAAAGAAAGTGAAATAGAGTTAGTAATTGAAGGGGAAACAGAAGAGCTAGAGAAACAAAATGCTATTGTGAAAGAACAAGTACCAAAAGCAGGAATTATGATAAAAAAAGGAAGTAAAATTTATGCTAAGTGGGAAGAAACGGGATTTTAATAACTGACCTTCTTTTCCTCTTGACAAAAACATGCTTTTTTTGATAAAAATAGATAGAGTGAAATTGTCACAATTTATTTTAAGGAAGGAAAAAATATGAAACATTTAATTGATATTAAAGATTTATCTATTAAAGAAATAGAAGAATTAATAGAAGTAGCAAAAGATATCATGAGTCATAAACAGGAGTATTCTCATAAATGCGATGGCAAAAAGATAGCTACTTTATTTTTTGAACCAAGCACAAGAACAAGACTTAGTTTTGAAGCAGCCATGATGGAATTGGGAGGAAATGTACTTGGCTTTTCAGAGGCATCTTCAAGCTCTGTATCAAAAGGAGAGAGTGTAGCAGATACTATAAGAGTAGTAGGTGCTTATAGTGATATTATTGCCATGAGACATCCAAAGGAAGGTGCTCCACTAGTAGCATCACAGAAATCAATTGTACCAATTATTAATGCAGGTGATGGGGGGCATAATCATCCAACACAAACGCTGACAGATTTATTGACAATTCAATGTGAGAAAAATAGATTAGATAATTTAACCATTGGACTTTGTGGTGATTTGAAATTTGGAAGAACAGTACATTCTTTAATTACTGCGATGTCAAGATATAAAAATATTAAATTTGTATTAATTTCGCCAAAAGAACTTGTGATTCCAGAATATATTAAAAAAGATGTGTTAGAGAAGAATGACATAGAATATTGTGAGACGAATGATATAGAAGAATATATGGATCAATTAGATGTGTTATATATGACAAGGGTGCAAAAAGAGAGATTTTTCAATGAAGATGATTATATTCGATTAAAAGATTATTACATTTTAAACAAAGAAAAATTAAATCATGCCAAAGAAGATTTATGTATTATGCATCCTTTACCAAGGGTGAATGAGATTGCAACAGATGTAGATGATGATAAAAGAGCTTGCTATTTTAAACAAGCAGAGTATGGAAAGTATATTAGAATGGCGCTTATTTTGAAATTATTGGAGGTCAAATAGATGAATATTGATAGTATTAAAAATGGAATTGTAATTGATCATATTCAAGCGAAAAGAGGAATGGAAATTTATGAGTTACTTAATTTAAAAGATTTAGATTGTTCGGTTGCTATTATCACAAATGCAAAAAGTAAAAAAATGGGAAGAAAAGATATTATAAAAATTGATAAAGATATGGAAATTAATATGGATATGATAGGTTTTATAGAGCCAAATGCTACGATTAATATTGTAAAAGACGATAAATTGGTAGATAAGTATCGTGTAAAGTTGCCAGAAAGGATTGTCAATATGGCTAAATGCCAAAATCCAAGATGTATTACTTCAATAGAAAAAGATTTAGATCAAATTTTTACTTTAACAGATAAAGAGAATCAAGTTTATCGTTGCCAATATTGTGAAATGAGTTTGAAATAATAGAATAAAAAAGAAATCTCTTAATAAGATATATTAGGGGATTTTTTGTTACTAGTCAGCCTTATTATTTATTTCTCTTGTATGAAAGCTTACTATATGATTTTTTCATACCTTGTGTGTCGCAACTTCCAGAATAAAAGATACTAGTCTGTAAGTTACTCCAATCGCACTCGTTTCACTCGTTTAGTCGCTTATGCGGTATTTCAAAAATCATATAGTAAGCTTTCACACTAAAAATATAGGAGCAAGGCTGATCAGTAACGATTTTTTCTCAAAAAAATCTGCAAAAAACTATACAAAAAACTAATTTAGTTATATAATGTAAAAAATATTGCTATTTAACTTTAATCTAAATCTTTTATTAGATTAAATGTACCTGAAAGGAATGAAAAAAATGAAATTAAAAGAGATGTTAATTGGGTTAGAAGGGTTAAAAGTAAAAGGAGATTTAGAACTAGAAATAAAAGGGATAGAAAGTAATTCTAAAGCAGTAAAGAAAAATTATTTATTTGTTGCTATAAAAGGCTTTGATGTAGATGGACATCAATATATTGCCGATGCGATTAAAAAAGGTGCTATTGCCGTTATGGTAGAAGAAGGTTGTGACTTAAAGGCATTGGCTATACCAGAAGGTATTACGATTGTTATGGCAAAAAACACAAGAGAAGCCTTGGCTATCTGTTCTTCTAATTTTTACGATAATCCATCCAGAAAGTTTAAATTAATAGGAGTAACAGGAACAAAAGGGAAAACTACTACTACTTTTATGATAAAAGAGATTTTAGAAAAAGCAGGAAAAAAGGTAGGATTAATTGGTACAATTGCGACTTATAGAAATGGAAAAAAAGTAAAAGATAGTGATAGAACAACGCCAGAAAGTATAGAATTACAAAGAGAATTTGCCGAAATGGTAAAAGCAGGAGTAGAAGCTGTTGTAATGGAGGTATCTTCACAAAGCTTAAAATTACACAGGGTAGATGGTTGCGAATTTGATATCGTATTATTTACCAATTTTTCAGAAGATCATATTAGTGAAAAAGAACATCCAGATATGGAGGACTACTTCCATTCTAAACTAAAATTATTTGAAATGTGCAAAATAGGAATTACCAATGCAGATGATTTATATGGAGCTAAAATACCAAAATTATTTCCAGATAGCAATATTGTAACATATGGAATTGATAATTTTGCAAATCTTTTAGCAAAAGACATTACTATTACGAATTCTTATGTGGATTTTAAAGTAAAAATAACAGAAAGAAATGAAAGGGTAAAAACTAGCATACCAGGAAGGTTTAGTGTCTATAATTCATTAGCTGCTATTTGTGTGGCACAAAAATTTGCCATATCACCTGAAGTAATAAAAGAAGCATTAACCGAAGTAAGGGTACCAGGAAGATCCGAACTGGTTGATAATAAAAAGGAAATACCAATTATGATAGATTATGCTCATTCACCAGAAAGTTTAGAAAATATATTGCAAGCGGTAAAAAGTTATACAAAAGGAAAAGTCATTTGTGTGTTTGGATGTGGTGGTGACAGAGATACTGGAAAAAGACCAATTATGGGAGAAATATCAGGTAGAATTGCAGACTTTACCGTTATTACATCAGATAATCCAAGAACGGAAAAACCAGAAGAGATTATTAATCAAATCGAAGAAGGAATGAAAAAGACAAAAGGAAAATATAAAGTAGTGGTGGATCGAACAGAGGCTATTAAAGAAGCAATTCAAATGGCAACGAAAAGAGATATTATTATCCTTGCAGGAAAAGGTCATGAGCCATATCAAGAGATAAATGGCGAAAAGTTTCCTTATGATGAAAGAGTAATTGTGAATGAGATTATGGAGGAATTATGAGAATTGAAACAAGTATGTTAATGATAGCATTTATAACAGCCATTGTATTGGGGTTTATTATCATACCAATATTGAAAAAATTGAAAGTAGGACAAATCGAAAGAGATGATGGACCACAATCTCATTTAAAAAAACAAGGAACACCAACGATGGGTGGCATTATTGTAATTATTACTATGATTTTAGTAGTAACTGGTACCTACATCTTTTTAAGTACACAAGGGAAAAATGAAACAGCTAATCGATTAATTCCTATGCTAATATTAACAATAGGATTTGGTTTAATTGGTTTTATTGATGATTTTAAAAAATTAGTTTTAAAAAACACAAAAGGTTTAAAACCAAGTTATAAAATGCTAGGATTATTATTAATATCTGTTATCTATGTGGTTTATTTAGTACAGGGATTACATATAGGAACTGATACATATATTCCTATTTTGAAAATATATATTAATATACCAATTTATTTATATATTCCATTTGCTATTATTGTTATTTTAGCAACGACTAATGCCATTAATTTAACAGATGGTATTGATGGGCTTTCTTCTAGTGTTTCTGCTATTATTATTACTTGCTTGACAGTAATAGGAATGATGGCAGAAATGAAAGAAATATCTATTTTTGGAAGTATTGTAATTGGTGCAGTATTAGGATTTTTAATGTTCAATTTACACCCAGCCAAAGTATTTATGGGAGATACTGGTTCACTACTTTTAGGTGGCGTTATTTCTGCCATAGCTTTATATTTAAAAATGCCATTATTACTTATCGTCATAGCCTTAGTTCCCGTATTAGAGACACTTTCTGTTATGATACAAGTGATCTATTTTAAAAAGACAGGAAAAAGATTTTTCAAAATGGCACCATTACATCATCACTTTGAATTAGTTGGCTGGAAGGAAAGTAAAGTAGTCATTATATTTAGTTTGATTACCTTAGTTTTGAGCGTGATTGGATTGAAAATGATTTAAGTTATGCGTAGAAAGGAGAAGAGTTTTAATGGCGAAAAGAAGAAAAGAAAAGAGTTTCTCCAGTTTTTTAAATAATCCGATTGATTTTACTTTATTAATTACCATATTGTTATTGCTTTCAATCGGTTTAATTATGTTGTTATCAGCTAGTTCTCCTTCTGCTTTAGCAGAAAGTGGAGATAGCTATTCCTATTTTTCAAAACAATTAATATTTGCTATTTTAGGGATTTTGGCTATGTTATTTATCTCTAAAATTGACTATCGATTTTATCAAAAGTTTTATAAACATGCTTGGTGGATTGCCCTTATTTTGTTAGCCTTAGTATTAGTAGTAGGGAGAGAAATAAATGGGGCAAAAAGATGGATTTATGTAACAGAAACCTTATCCATTCAACCATCTGAAGTAGTAAAATTTTTAATGATCCTATTCTATGCAGGAATTTTAATGAAAAACAGAGATGAATTGGGCTCGTATACAAAAGGATTTATTAAACATATATGTTTAGTAGCACCAATTATAGGGCTTTTGCTATTAGAACCACACTTTAGTAGTTCAATTGTTATCATAGGAATTTGTTCTATTATGATGATTACAGCAGGATGTAAATTCTGGCAATTTTTAGCTACGGGAAGTGTAGTTGGAATTCCTGCAATAGTAGGTTTAATTTTATTAGAACCATATAGATTACAAAGAGTAGTTACCTTCTTGGATCCTTGGAAAGATGCAACAGGAGATGGCTGGCAAGTAATCCAAAGTTTATATGCAATTGGCTCTCGGAGGATTATTTGGAGCAGGACTAGGAGAAAGTAAGCAAAAATTTCTATACATACCAGAGCCACACAATGATTTCATTTTCTCGATTTTAGGAGAAGAATTAGGATTTATAGGTTCGGTTGCTGTTTTAATTTTATTTGCTATTTTTATATGGAGAGGAATTCTAATTGCCATGAGAGCACCAGACATGTTTGGAAGCTTAGTAGCAGTTGGGATTACAGCACTGGTAGCGATACAAGTTATTATTAATGTAGCAGTTGTCACCTCATCTATGCCAGCAACAGGAATGCCATTACCATTTTTCAGTTATCGGAGGAACAGCATTATTCATATTACTGTGTGAAATGGGAGTATTGCTGAATATATCGAGGGCAAGTGCAAAATCATGATTTTGGGGACGGAGGAAAAAATCATGATGTATTTCATATGTCTAACAGACCATGATTTTTTCCTCCGTCCCTAAAATCATTGAAAAAGGAGTTTGAAATGAGAGTAATTATTGCAGCTGCTGGAACAGCTGGTCACATTAATCCCGGAATAGCTATTGCTAATAAAATCAAGCAAGAGGAAAAAGATTCTAAGATTATTTTTATTGGAACAACTAGGGGACTAGAAAATGATTTAGTTCCAAGGGCTGGATATGAGTTAAAAACGATTGATGCTTATGGATTAAGTAAAAAGATTTCGATTGAAAATATAAAAAAGATGATAAAAACTTTAAAAGGATTTGCAGAAGCTAAAAAAATGATAAAAGAGTTTAAACCAGATATCGTAATCGGAACAGGTGGGTATATTTGTGGTGCTGTTATTTCATCAGCTCACAGTTTGCATATTCCAACTATGTTACATGAAAGTAATAGCTTCCCCGGAAAAGCAGTAAAGATATTGGCAAAAAAGACAGATACGATTTTAGTGTCTTTTAAAGATGCTATACCAAGAATTAAAAATGCGAAAAATGTTATACATACTGGTACACCTGTAAAAATAAAGAAACAAGAATATGGAATCAATGAGAAAAATAAAATTTTGAAAGGATTAGGCTTAAAGGAAACGAAGCCAATTATTTTGGTGTCTGGAGGAAGTCAAGGCGCACAAAAAATTAATGAAGCGATTGTTGCTATCATCAAAAATAAACTTAATAAAAATTATCAAATGATATGGGCAACTGGACCAAAACAATTTGATATTGTAAAAGAACATTTAGAAAATTGCAATATGTATATCAACCACATAGATAATATGAAAATTGTACCCTATATTTACAATATGCAAGAGATGATGAATATTGCTGATGTTATGATTGGAAGAGCTGGTGCTATGACAGTAACCGAAATTTCTAATTTAGGAAAACCTTCTATTTTAGTGCCACTTCCTAATGTTAGTCATAATCACCAGTTGTATAATGCAAAAGTTTTAGAAAATATAGGAGCTGCTAAGATTATTTTAAACGAAGAACTAACAGGAGAAAGATTACATCAAGTAATAGAAGAAGTTATATTAGATAAATCCCAAATGCTTCAAATGGGAGAAAATGCTTTAAAAATTTCTACGAACCAAGTAGAAGATAAGATTTATCAAGAGATCCAAAAATTGATTATCCAAAAATAAATGGTAAAAGGGAAGGAAGAAAATGCATAAAAATATACAGTTTAACAAAATTATACTAGTATCTTTTATAATAACTCTTATTATAATGAGTGGTTTAGGAATCTTTTTCTTAAACATACTAAATGGGTTAAGCCAACAAGTACAGATGGGACAAATTGTTTCGATACAAGAAATACGAAATCAAACCATAGAAGTATTAGTAATAACTGGTATTCTATTAGCGATGATTCATATCTTATCTGCTGTATTTTTATCTAGGTATATTATTTATCCGATTAATAAATTAATTAAGAGTGCTGAAAAAATTGTAGAAGAAGATAAAAATGGAAAGAGAGTTTCAAAAAATAGAAAGAGAAATGAACCACAAGATTTAGAAAATGTCTTAGGGGTTATGACTCTTGAATTAGAGGAAAAGCTAAGTGAAGTATCGACACAGAAAAATCAAATTGAAACGATTTTGCTTCATATGACAGATGGCATTATAGCTTTTAATATGGAAGGGGAAATCATTCTAATTAATCCAGCTGCTAAGAAATTTTTAAGTATTCGTCCAGAGGATAATACTTTTGAAGATATTTTTAAAAAGTTCCAATTAGATATTAATATGGAAAAAATAATTTATTTAGAGAATTGGACATCAACAGAGCAAAGAATTCAAGTAGAAGATAAATATATGAATGTATTTTTTGCCCCTTTTAAAAATGAAACGGATCGACCTGATGGCGTTATAGCAGTAATACAAGATATTACAGAACATGTAAGATTAGATACTATGCAAAAAGAGTTTGTAGCCGATGTTTCGCATGAGCTAAAAACACCAATTACTTCTATTATGGGATATGCAGATACGCTATTAGAGGGCGAATACGAAAAAGAAATGCAGGATAAGTTTTTAAATGTGATTGCTTCTGAAGCAAGAAGAATGGCAAAATTGGTAACTGATTTATTAACTTTATCACGTTATGATAATAATAATAAGATTATACAAAAAGAAGCTTTTGATTTAGGAGATTTAGTGAAGAAATGCCAAGACAAATTGGCGATTGAAATTAAAAAGAAAAATCATAAAGTTAATTCCTTTGTAACAGCTGATGTTCCACCAGTTTATGCAGATAAGTATGATATGGAAAGAGTGGTATTAAATATTTTAACAAATAGTATAAAATATACAAAAGATGGTGGAGAAATTAAAATATATGTAGGTTTTGTATACAATGATGCTTATATTAAAGTTTTTGATAATGGTATAGGAATTCCAGAAGATGATTTAAACCGAATTTTTGAGAGGTTTTATCGAGTGGACAAGGCTCGTACTAGAGAAATGGGCGGTACAGGGCTTCGGACTTTCAATTGCCAAGGAGATTTTAGATAAAAATGGAGGCAGTATTGACATTAAGAGTGTAGTTGGTCAAGGTACAGAGGTAGTAGTAAGAATTCCAACCAAACAGTAAAATCTAAACTTAATCTGTTTTTGTCATTGAAAAATTATAAAGATTAAGGTATAATAATAGAAGATTAAAAAAGGAGAGATTGCATTGAGTGAAAAAACAAAAGATATCTTAGAATGGGTTTATTGTATTGTAATTGCTTTGGTATTAGCGATGCTATTTCGCTATTTTATAGGGACACCAACCATTGTAAAACAAGTATCGATGTACCCAACTTTAATACAAGATGAAAGATTATGGTTAAATCGCTGGGGAAGAACGACAAAAACATTACCCAAAAGGGGTGAAATTATTACTTTTGAAGAGCCAGCTAAAATAACTTATTCATCTTCTGAAATCGACCAAAACAATCCCATCGCAAAATATCGTCAAAAAAATGCCTTTCAATGGTTTGTGAATAACTTTTTAGAAGTAGGAAAGAGGAGCTATATCAAAAGAGCAATTGCTTTGCCAGGTGAGCATGTAGAAATAAAAGAAGGTAAAGTATATATCAATGAAAAGGTGTTAGAAGAACCATATTTACAAGATGGAGTTATAACAGATGTATCAGAATCAGGATTTGATGATTTTATCGTTCCTGAAAATTGTATTTTTGCTATGGGTGATAATAGAAATCACAGTACAGATTGCAGATCATTTGGTTGTATTCCATTAGAAGAAATTGAAAGTACAGTTGCAATTAGAATTTGGCCATTGAATAAATGGGGAAAAGTTCAATAAAAATTATGTAAAATGAAGAGGGAAAAGGATGTTTGAAAAAATAATTGGAAATGATGCAATCAAACAAATGCTAACAAAATCTATTCAAAATGAAACTTTATCACATAGCTATTTATTTGTTGGGACACCAGGAATTGGAAAAAAATTGTTAGCTAGGGAGTTTGCTAAAAACATCTTATGTATTGGAAAAGAACACAATAATACTTGTAAATCTTGTATTGAATTTGAAAGTAACAATCATCCCGATTTTATGTGTATCGAACCAGAGGGAAATAGTATCAAGATTGAACAAATTCGTTTTTTACAAAAAAAGATACAAGAAAAACCAATTATTTCAAACCAAAAGGTATATATCGTAAACGATGCAGATGTTATGACATCAGAAGCTCAAAATTGTTTATTAAAAACATTAGAAGAACCTCCTGAATTTGCAACTATTATTTTAGTAGGAAGTAATGAAAATGCGTTTTTAGTAACTATAAAATCTAGGTGCATGATACTTAAATTTCAACCGATTGCAGATGAGTTAATAAAGCAATATATGGAAGCAAATTATGGTATGAGTCATATTACAAAAAATTATTTATCGATATTTCAAGGAAGTATTGGAAAGGCAATTCAATTAAAAGATAAGCAGTTAGAATATGATAAGATAGAGAATATGATAGATAGCTTAGAGAAAAAGGATTTACTGGAAATTGTGCAATTAGCAGAACCATTGTATAAAGCAAAAGATGAGATTTTTGAAATATTAGAATATATCAATATATTGTTGTTGAATAAGGCAAAAGATAATTATTTATACACAAATTGTATCAATATTGTGGAAAATACGAAAAAAAGGTTGCAACAAAATGGTAATTATGATATGTGTATAGATGAGCTTGTGTTTCATATATGGGACATACAGAAAGGATGAAGGATAGTTGAAAAATATAATAGGAGTTAGATTTAAAAAGTTGGGAAAAATATATTTCTTTAATCCCAAAAAGCTAAGAGTAAGAAAAGGTGATAAAGTTATTGTAGAAACAGCACAGGGAGAAGAATATGGAGAAGTTATGATACCAAATCGTTGGGTAGAAGATGATAAGATCGTATTACCTTTAAAAAAAGTAATCAGAATTGCTAATTATAGAGATCACAAACATTATGAAGAGTGCAGAAGGAAGGAAAAGGAAACTTTTAAGGTCTGTTTGAAGAAGATAAAAGAACATAAATTAGACATGACTTTAACAGATGTGGAATATAAATTTGATAATAGTAAAATTTTATTCTATTTTACAGCTGATGGAAGAATTGATTTTAGAGAGTTAGTAAAAGATTTAGCAGCGATTTATAAGACTCGTATTGAATTAAGGCAAATAGGGGTTAGAGACGAAGTAAAAAGAATTGGCGGAAATGGGATTTGCGGTAGAGAGCTTTGCTGTTGTTCGTTTTTAAGTGATTTTGAAACCGTTTCGATCAAAATGGCAAAGGAACAAAATATGTCATTAAATCCGTCAAAAATATCAGGGAATTGTGGAAGATTGATGTGTTGCTTAAAATATGAAAGCAATGTTTATGAGGAAAAGTTAGAGAAAATCCCTAATATTGGAGCGATTGTGGCAACAGAAGATGGCGAAGGGGAAGTAGAGGCAATTGAAACATTAAAAGAACGAGTGAGAGTTAAGATAAAAGATAATGAAGATGGTTATTTATACAAAAGATATGATGTGAAAGATATAAAAGTAATTAAAGATGCGGTTGCAGAACAAATAGATCAAGAGGAATTAGAACATAAAAAAGAATTAGAAGAGTTAGAAAAATTAGAAGAACAAGATAAAAGGGATTAGGAGGTGAAAAATTATGGCATATAAAATTACGGATAAATGTATTTCTTGTGGGGCTTGTGCAGCAGAGTGTCCAGTACAGTGTATATCACAAGGTGATGATAAGTTTGTAATTGATGAATCAGCTTGTATCAGTTGTGGTACTTGTCAGGGAGTTTGCCCTGTCGAGGCACCAGTTGAAGAATAAACAAGTAAAAAACAAAACCCAAAATGTTTAGATAATAACATGGAGGGCTTTTATTTTGTAAAAATAAGAAAATTAAGAAAAAACAATTGCTTTTTTACTAGAATAAAAGATATAATTAGATGATAAGATAATTAGGGGTGAGATGAGTGCAAGAAGAATTTAAAGATAATATAGATAATCAAGAGAGTGAGAAAGAGATACAGACATTTGAAAAAAAACCTGCCAGTAAGAAATCAGCTATCCTAAATTTAAGTTTGATTTTTATTATATTTTTAGGTTTATTTATTTATATGATAAAAGTAGATGGTATGGAAAATATTCTTCATGTTTTAAGCAGTGTAGACTATACATGGGTATTAGCTGGGTTAGGATGTTTGCTGATCCATTGGTTTTGTGAGAGTTTAAACTTGCATATACCAATCAAAAAAATGTATCATGATCAAAAATTTGTCAATTCAATTAAAGTGTCAATGATAGGACAATTATTTAATAATATAACTCCATTTTCAAGTGGAGGGCAACCAATGCAAGCATATGAACTAAACAAGACAGGAAAGAGAGTAAGTGATTCTTTATCAGCCATGGCAATAAAATTTATCATTACACAGACAGCCTTAGTAGTTTCCACATTAGTAATTGTTGTGATAGAATTTGACTTTTTCAAAACCTTAATGCAAGATTACTTATGGATTGCTATGATAGGATTTATTGTTAATATTATAGCAATCATAGTTATGATATTAGCGGGGCTAAAAAAGGAAATGATTATATATATCACGAATCCAATTGTTAAGTTATTAGGGAAAATACACATCATAAAAGAGGAAGAAAGAACCATAGAAAAATTAAATGAAAGTATAGACAATTTTAGCAAACAATTTATAATTATGAAATCAGAAAAAACAATGGTAATAAAGATGTTCCTAGTGGCAGTCATACAAAGTATGGCATATTATTCGATTACTTATATGGTATATAGAGCATTTGGAAATCATGGAATTAGCTTTTTACAAATCATACCAACACAAGCATTCTTGCTATTAATTATGACATTTATTCCAACACCTGGTTCAGGTCTGGGAGCAGAAGGCGGATTTTATTTATTATTTAATTCTATTTTTCAAAATGGAACCATCAACATGTCAATTTTATTTTGGAGAATGTATACTTTTTATTTACCAATTATTGTAGGAGCTTTGTTTTTAATACCTACAAAGAGAAAATGAGACAAAATAGATCTGTTCCTCTTGTCTCAAAAGGAGAAAATGAAGAAATGGAAACACTTATTATTGCAGGTGGAGATATTCATAAAGAAGAATTAGCAAAATATAGTAAAGAACATAGTCGGACAAAATCTAATTGCTGTTGATAAAGGTTTAGAAGTTTTATATGAACTTAATATAATACCGAATCATGTAGTAGGGGATTTTGATTCGGTAAACCTAGAAATATTGCAATTTTATCAAAATAATCCAAAAGTTATCTTTCATTCCTATCATCCAGAGAAGGATTACACAGATACCGATATTGCTTTGAAACTTGCGATTCAGCTGAATAGTTCAAGCATTACAATTATGGGGGCTCTTGGAAAAAGAATGGATCATGCGTTAGCGAATATCCATATTCTTAAAGATACATTGGAACTAGGAATACCATGTCAAATATTAGATTGCTATAACAACATCTATTTAGTGAAAGATCCTAAGACTTTATATAAAAATAAGACTTATGGAAAATATATTTCACTTATTCCATTAACTACTACAGTGGAAGGATTGACATTAAAAGGTTTTAAATACCCTTTAAATAATGCTTGTTTGTCGATTGGACTAAGTTTAGGTGTAAGTAACGAAATAGTAGAAGAAGTGGCTACGATCGAATTCAAGCAAGGAATTTTAATCGTAATAGAGAGTAAAGATTGAAGAAAAAAGTTGCATATGGTAAAACCAAATGCAACTTTTCTGTTTATTCTTTATTCGTAATTTCTTCTAAATCTAAAAGTTCTTGCCATCTATTGTCAACTTCTTTTTGGAATTCTTCGATCATCCATTCATTACCAGGTTTAAACATGTGTTTAAATCTTTTTTGTGGTTTAAGAAACTCTTCGATTGGTAGTTTTTTGGCTGGTTTATAATTGATTTTATATTTGCCATCGATTACTTCGTATAAAGGCCAGTAACAAGTTTCAACAGCCAATTTATTGATTGGCATTAATTGATCTGTTGGATAACCCCATCCTCTAGGGCATGGTGCCATAACATTTAAGAAAGCAGGTCCTTCTGTATAAATGGCTTTTTCAGCCTTTTCATATAAATCTTTGAAATTCATGTAAGCTAGTGTTTGTGCAACATAGGGAATATGATGTCCTACCATAATTTTGGCTAAGTCTTTTCTGGATTGCATTTTTCCTGGTATGACTTTTCCAGCAGGAGATGTTGTGGTGTCTGCAAATTTTGGAGTAGCAGAAGAACGTTGAATACCTGTATTCATGTATGCACCATTGTCATAACAGACATAAACCATATCATGTCCACGTTCCATAGCTCCTGATAAACTTTGTAATCCGATATCATAGGTTCCACCATCTCCACCAAAAGCAATGAATTTGGTATCTCCTTCTGGTAATTTTCCTTGTCTTTTCATAGATTGATAAGCTGCTTCTGCTCCTGCTAGTGTAGCACCAGCACATTCAAATGCTGTGTGAATAAAGGAATCAGTCCAAGCTGTAAAGGGATAAATAAAGGTGGAAACTTCCATACATCCAGTGGCACCAGCGACAACAGCGTGATCTCCTGCTTTTAAGGCTCTCATAATATGTCTTGCTACTGGCGGAGCACCACATCCAGCACACATTCTATGTCCTGCTGTAAATCTTGAAGGTTTATTGGCAACTACTTCTTTTAAGTTATAAGGCATTATTTGTCACCTTCCTTTCTTAATCCTAGGTAACGATAAGGATTGTCAATTTTATTTGTTTTTACAATTTCTAATAAATCGGTGTATACAGATTCAATATCATCTGCTTTGGTATCTCTTCCACCAATACCATAAACATAGTTTACAGCTGGTACATGTACATTATTTACATACATAGCGGATGTCACATCTTCAAATAGAGCACCACCTGCAGCGTTTAAAGAATCAGCTCTATCTAAAATTGCGATTGCTTTTACATGCGATAAAGCTTTTGCTACTTCGTCTACTGGGAATGGTCTAAATACACGGATTTTTAGAAGCCCAGCTTTTACTCCTTTTGCTCTTAATTGATCTACTACATATTTTGTTGTTCCTGCTGTTGAGTTCATACAAACAATAGCGATTTCGGCATCTTTTAATTGATATTCTTCAAATAGTGCATAACTTCTACCTGTCATTTTTTCAAAATCTTTAGCTACGTCTAAAATGACTTGTTTTGCCTTTTTCATAGCAATGGCTTGTTGGGTTTTATGTTCAAATAAATAAGCTTGTAAGTCTAATGGTCCAACAGCAATTGGCTCTTCTTTATTTAATAAGTAATGTTCTGGTTTGTATTCTCCGACAAATTCTTTTACTTTATCATCTTCTACTAATTCAATGTTTTCAATGGCATGTGAAGTAATAAAACCGTCTTGACATATCATTAATGGTAACATGACATCTTTATGTTCGGCAATTCTATGAGCCATTAAGGTATTGTCATACGCTTCTTGATTGTTTTCCGAAAATAGCATAATCCAACCACTATCACGTACTCCCATAGCATCTGAATGGTCACAGTGAATGTTTAATGGACCAGATACCGCTCTATTCACTAAAGATAAAACAATTGGTAATCGTAAACTAGAAGCGATGTAAATCATTTCCCACATTAAAGATAAACCATTAGCTGAAGTGGCTGTCATCGCTCTACTTCCAGCTGCTTCTGCTCCAATACAAGCAGACATAGCACTATGCTCACTTTCTACGGCAACAAATTCGGTATCCACCGTTCCGTTGGCTACAAATGTAGAAAAATATTGGGGAATTTCTGTAGATGGGGTAATGGGAAAGGCTGCAACAACGTCTGGATTAATTTGTTTCATGGCTGTAGCTGTTGCTTCATTACCACTTAATCTTTCTCTAATACTCATTTTTTATTCCTCCTTCATCTCAATAGCATTGAAAGGGCATACTTTTGCACATACACCACATCCTTTGCAATAATCATAGTTAAAATCTTGTCTCAACATCTCTTGATTAACAGGAATTGCATCTTCTGGGCAGACAGGAAAACAAAGTCCGCATTGCTTGCACTTATCACGCAAGAAAACAGGACGTACACTTCTCCAATCGCCAGTTTTAAACTCTCTTGCATTTCCAGCTGTATAAATATCACCACCTGGTGTTAACTTTTCCATAGGGGTGCTGTTATTAATTTTTGTCATATTTTTTTTACCTCCTTTAATGCTAATTCTAGTGCTTTCATATTGCCATCAATAACTTCAGGTTTTTTGGCAAATTTATGTTGAAAAGACCCTTTCATATCTTCTAGCAAAGCTTCATCTGTCATAATACCACTTACTTTAACAATGGCTGCTAACATAGGTGTGTTAGGGAAATATTTGCCTAAAGCTTCTTCTGATATTTTTCTAGCATCTATGGTGTAAATATTACCTTTATATCCTTTTAGTGCTGTTTTTAGATAATCTGCTGATTTTGTGGTATTAATAATAATACCTCCTGTTTCTTTTAGTCCAGCCGTAACATCGACAGATTCTAAAAGAGTGTCATCTACAACAACAACATAATCAGGTTCATAAATATTGCTATGTATCGTGATTGGATCACTACTGATACGATTATAGGCTGTAATGGGAGCACCCATTCTTTCTGGTCCATATTCTGGAAAACCTTGAATATATTTGCCTGTGTTGAAAGCGGCATCGGCTAGTAATAAGGATGCTGTTTTGGCACCTTGACCACCTCTACCATGCCATCTAATTTCTATTAAGTTATCCATGTTTCGATAGCCTCCTTTTTTGTTTTTTTATGGCTTTAGTATATGCCTAAATAAAATTGATGTCAAGAGAAAAGTGTCGAATTGAACGGGGATTCATAATTAGTACAAATTAATACTTTACAATTTTTATTTTTTTGATATAATAGGAATATAAAAAAAGAAAGGGGTTTTTTATTATGAAAAAAGGTGGAAAAATTGCAATTATTATAGGAGTTATTGTTTTAATTATTGCCATAGCAGGAGGTTATTTCTTTATAAATGATCAAACACAAAAAGCTAAGATTATGGAAGAATTTTCACAAATAGAGGAATTAACAAAATCAGGAGATTTTAATATGGATGCATTAAATGAAAAAACTAGTACGATAGTAGCAACTGGTAAATATGGAACAGTAGAAAAAGCAGCTAAAAACTATGCATCTGATTTATTTAATACAGCTTATGAAATAAGAACAGTATTAGAAGATGAAAAATTGGCAAAACTATTAACAGCTAACAACTATAAAGAGGATGGACCAGAATTTACAGAAACGAAAAAGTATTTAAGTGAAACCAAACAAAAATTAGAAGATGGAAAAACACAAATGTTGTCTTATTTAGAAGAAGGCAAAATCAATTCATACATAGAAGCAGAAACAAAAGATTCTTATAGTATTGAGTTATATAGACAATTACTAAGAGAAGACATTGAAATTTCTGACAAAGAAAAAAATGAATTGGAACAATCCATTGAAAAAGTACAATCTATGCTAAAAATTGAGGAAGAAGTAATTGATTTCTTAATCGAGAATAAAGATCAATGGAGAATACAAGGAGATCAAATTTTATTTAATTCTAATAGTCTAGTAGTAAAATATAATGGATTTTTAACAAAATTAAGAATATTGTAGGAAAAATTAGGCATAATTTAGAGCAAGAAAGGGGATTATAAATGAAAGATACCAGCATAACCGATTCGATCTTATATATAGGAGCAGATGATAAAGATATTAGATTGTTTGAAGCACAATATCAAGTACCAAATGGAATGGCATATAATTCCTATTTTATAAAAGATGACAAAAATGTAGTATTAGACACTGTTGACAGGAGAGTAACCAATACATGGCTAGAAAATCTAGAACAAGTATTAGACGGAGAAAAAGTAGATTATTTAGTAATTTCCCATTTAGAACCAGATCACGCTTATAATATAGGTTTATTAGTAGAAAAATATCCCAATATGAAATTAATAGGAAATGCAATTACATTCAACATGTTACCTAACTTTTTTGATATGGACTTAACAGATAAGAAAATAGTAGTAAAAGAAGGTGACACCATTGATATTGGAAATCATACTTTACAATTCTTTATGGCACCAATGGTTCATTGGCCAGAAGTCATGGTAACTTATGAACAAACAGAAGAGGTGTTATTTACAGCAGATGGGTTTGGTAAGTTTGGAACACTAGATACGGAGGAAAATTGGGATTGTGAGGCTCGTAGATATTATTTCGGAATTGTTGGAAAATATGGAGCACAAGTGCAATCTTTATTGAAAAAAGCAACTACTTTAGATATTAAAATGATTTGTCCTCTACATGGTCCCATTTTAAAAGAAAATTTAGGACATTATATTGAAAAATATGATATATGGAGCAGTTATCGTCCAGAAGATGATGGGGTATTCATAGCTTGTGCATCTATTTATGGAAATACTTTAGAAGCAGCACAAAAGATGAAAGAAATTTTAGAAAAAAAAGGTGCTAAGAAAGTTGTTGTAACGGATTTGGTAAGAGAGGATATGGCAGAGGCTGTGGAAGATGCTTTCCGCTATGATAAAGTTATTTTAGCAGCTTCTAGTTATAATGCTGGTGTGTTTGTACCGATGCGACAATTTTTACAAAAGTTGAAAGAAAGAAATTATCAAAATAGAAAGATTGCTATAATAGAAAATGGCTCTTGGGCTCCATCAGCAGCCAAAACGATGAAAAGTGTTTTACAAGAAATGAAAGATATTACTTTGATAGAGCCAGCTGTTACGATTCAATCAACGATGAAACAAAATACAATAGAACAGTTGGAAAAATTAGCTGATAATGTTTTGGGAGGTGAATGAGATGAAGTATAAGTGTACAGTGTGTGGTTATGTTTATGATGAAGAGGCAGAAGGAGTAAAGTTCGAGGATTTACCAGATGATTGGACTTGCCCTTTGTGTGGGGTTAGTAAGGATTTGTTTGAGAAAGTAGAAGAGTAATTTTTTTGCCAATTAATTAAAAAAAGGAAGAATTAATTTTCTTCCTTTTTTTGAATTTCTTCTTTGTCATCGTCTTTATCTTCTTTTTCACTTTTTGAGTTTTTATTAGACACTTTTGGAATTACAATACAAGTAGGTTTTTCTTTAGTGGTCTTAGGTTTGGCAACATTTAAATGTTCATATACTGGTGAAATATTTAAATCTGAACCATTTCCAGATACTACTTCTAAATTCTTTTTTTCTTCCATAAATGATACCTCCAAATTTTATTAAAATCATATTATCATATTCAATTTAAAAGTGCAAGAAAAATTGAAAAATATTGACAAGATAGCCTTTTAATGGCATAATGTATAAGATGATTTTGCTTAACAGCATTAATGTTGAACTCAATTGTCATTTCATAAACAATAGAATATACTTTTAAGTTTCGACTCTTTGCCAACGAGGGGTGTAATATATCATTTTTTTACACTTTGTGTGTCGCAACCTACCAAATTAATTATTTATCTGTGGTTGCTCCAATCGCACTCGCTTTGCTCGTTTGATCGCTTACGCAGTGTTGCAAAAATGATATATTACACCCCTCGTTGGCAAAAAGTCGAAACTTAAAAATATACTAGATAGTAATATAAGATAGAAAAGAAAGAGGAAAAATGGAAATTAATCAATTAAAATCGATGATAGAAGCTATTTTATTTGTAGCTGGAAGACCAGTAACACAAAAAGAATTAATATTATGCCTAGAAATTTCAGAAGAAGATATTGAAAATATTATAGCTAATATGCAAGAAGAATACAAGCAACAAACGAGAGGAATTGAAATTATAAAAATTAATCAATCCTATCAATTGTGTACGAAAAAGGAATTGCAGGAGTTTATTCTTCCCGTAGTGGACAAAAGAAATAAACCAAATTTGTCAAATGCAGCATTAGAAACTTTAGCAATTGTTGCTTATAATCCTAAGATAACCAGACCGGAAATTGAAGCAATTCGTGGAGTTTCGGCTGATGCTTGTGTTTACAAGTTAATGGAATATGGATTAATGGAAGAAGCTGGAAAGGCTGATTTACCAGGAAAGCCCATGTCATATCAAACAACAGACGATTTTTTAAGGATGTTTGGTTACAGTTCTTTGGAAGAATTACCAGAATTACCAAAGTACAGAATGGATGAAAATCAACAAATTGTAATGGATGAATTGGTAGAACAAGATGAAAAAGAAGAAGAAACAATCGAAGAACAAAAAGGAAAGCCAGAGGCTCCAATGCCCGAAAGGGAAGAGGTAAGAGAAGAAAAAGGAGAAACTGAAATGGGAGGAAATGAAGATGAGTAATAAAAAAGAATTTGTGAAAGATATTACTGATATCGATGAGAATTTTGCACAATGGTATACAGATATTGTGTTAAAAACAGAATTAGCCGATTATACAGAGGCAAAAGGATTTATTTCTATTCGACCATATGGCTATGCTATTTGGGAAAAAATACAAGAGTATACAGATAAGAGATTTAAAGAATATGGCGTAAAAAATGTATCTATGCCTGTTTTAATTCCAGAAAATCTATTAAATAAAGAAAAAGAACATGTAGAAGGATTTGCACCAGAAGTAGCATGGGTTACCATGGGAGGAGGAGAAGAACTAGAAGAAAAAATGTGTATTAGACCAACTTCTGAAACAGTTTTTTCTACAATGTATGCAAAGTGGCTAAGTTCTTGGAGGGATTTACCATTTTTGTACAATCAATGGTGTAATGTTTTAAGATGGGAAAAAGAAACGAGACCATTTTTGCGTTCCAGAGAGTTTTTATGGCAAGAAGGACATACGATTCATGAAACAGCAGAAGAGGCTAAAGAATTAACATTAAATATGTTAGATGTGTATGCTGATGTGATTGAAAATTTACTGGCAATTCCTGTATTAAAGGGGCAGAAAACTAAAAAAGAACAATTTGCTGGAGCAGATGCAACTTATACAGTAGAAACTTTAATGCATGATGGAAGAGCATTGCAAGGTGGAACTTCACACTATTTTGGACAAAATTTTACCAAACCATTTGAGGTAAAGTTTCAAAATCGAGAAGGAGAGCAAGAGTATGCTTATCAAACATCTTGGGGGATTAGTACTAGATTGATTGGAGCCGTTATTATGGCACATGGTGATAATAGAGGGCTAAAATTACCACCATATGTAGCACCGATTCAAGTAGTGATTATACCAATTGCACAACAAAAAGAAAATGTATTAGAAGAAGCAGAAAAAATAAGAGAGACAATAGCCAAAAAATTTAGAGTAGAATTAGATGGTAGAGACAATTATACAGTAGGATATAAATTTAATGATTGGGAGATGAAAGGTGTACCAGTTAGAGTTGAAATGGGACCAAAAGAAATAGAAAAAGGCGAAGTGATTGTAACAAGACGTGATACGTTAGAAAAAATGCTAGTTAAAATGGAAGATTTAGAAGAAATGCTAGAAAAACTAATGAAAGAAATTCAACAATCTATGTATGATGCGTGCCAAAAGAGAATGATAGAGAAAACAACCATAGCCTTGAATATGGAAGAATTAGAAAAGAATTTGGAGGAAAATCAAGGATATGTAAAAACTATGTGGTGTGGCTCACGAGAATGTGAAGATAAAGTGAAAGAAGTGACAGGTGCACCATCAAGGTGTATTCCATTTGAACAAGAACATTTGTCAGATACTTGTGTGTGTTGTGGTAAAAAAGCAGATACTATGATTGTATGGGGGAGACAATATTAAGAACAATGGGGGTATTTCCTTTGACCTTTGTTTTGCATTGGAAATACTCCCCAATTGTGTATTAATTTAAAAGTGTCATTTGATTATCTAATTTATGGATTAATTTAGCACAATTAATCCATTCTCTCGATTCTTTTTTACTTATTTTTTCTTGTGATTTATATTTCATTTTATGTTCTAAATTAGACCAAAAATCCATGGCAATTGTCCTAATTTGAATTTCTGCTTTGACATAAATATTTTGTTTTGATAGATTAATTGGAACCTCTACAATTAAGTGATAACTAGAGTAACCGCTTTTTTTCGGCTGAGTAATATAATCTTTTTCTTTTAATATATTAATATTAGGAAGAGAGCTTATTAAATCTTTAATCATGAATATGTCTTTTTTGAAAGGACATACAAGGCGAATGCCAGCTATATCATTTATATTTTCAATCATGTTTTTGTAAGTAAGTGGTATTCCTCGTTTCTGCATTTTCTGAATAATACTGTCAGGGCTCTTAATTCTGGTATCTATGTGATCCATTAAATCGTAATCATAAAAAATTTTAAACTCGTCTTTTAAAATTCCTATTTTATTTTCTAATTCTCTGATTGCAATGGTATAGATAAACATTAGTTTTTCAAATGTTTTGTCTTTTATTTTTAAAGTTTGATTATAATCTATAAAATTTTCTACTTTAATTAAATTCTCTACTTTTTGTTTTTTCTGCTTCATTTAGTAGCACCTCTCTTTGTATTTAGTATATGCTTATATTATTCTTTTATTGTTATGAAAATATATTTTATTTGTGTCTTTTTGGTGAAATAAAAATAGATG
Source organism: uncultured Clostridium sp. (assembly GCA_947567695.1). Classification (GTDB taxonomy): domain Bacteria; phylum Bacillota; class Clostridia; order TANB77; family CAG-508; genus CAG-269. Next base: position 29,318 of record CANONT010000003.1, on the reverse strand, counting down.
GGTAAAGGGTCGTTTTTTTAAATCCCCTTTCCTTTGCTTTGCTTTCAGCTCAAGGACATCCCACTCAAGCCCCCCTAATCCATTTGGCATAAATTCCTCGGCTACCTTGCATAACGTTAACAAATTCTAAAACAAAAGCCATAACAATACCCGAAGACAGGACCCTTTATGGCTTTTGTTTAAAAATTTGTAAAACTATTTCAGTCGCATTCGCCATTTATGCCAAATGGATTAGGGGGGCTTGAGAGGGATGTCCTTGAGCTGAAAGCAAAGCAAAGGAAAGGAAATTTTGACAATGGTTCTAATGAAATGTGCAAAAAGAAACGTCCCTATTGCACATTTTTTGAAAATTAAGAAGGATTTATGTAAAATCCGTCGAATAATATAATTATGTATGTTTATTTGAAATATATTGAAAGAAAGTGAGGAAAAAATGCAACGTTATAGTGATGAAATCATAGATGAAGTAAGACAAACAAATGATATTGTAGATATCATATCACAATATGTGCATTTAAAAAGAAGTGGTAGAAATTTTTTTGGACTATGTCCATTTCATAATGAAAAGTCACCTTCTTTTTCGGTATCACCAGATAAGCAAATTTTTCATTGTTTTGGCTGTGGGGTAGGAGGAAATGTTTTTACCTTTTTAACTAAAATAGAAGGAATTAATTTTGTAGAAGCTGTTCAATCTTTAGCGGAAAGGTCTAATATACAATTACCAACTTTAGATCATGGCGGAGATGCTAGTAAAGAGCTATTAAAATCAAAAGTATATAAGGTGAATGAGTTTGTAGCTAATTACTATCACCAAAATTTATATAAACCAGAGTCAAAAATCGCACAAGAATATATTAAACAAAGAAAATTAACGAACGAAACTTTAAAGTCTTTTCAAATTGGATTTTCAGGGAAATTTGATGAACTATATCAAGAGTTAAAGAGACAAGGATTTGAAGAAACAGAAATTTTAGAATCAGGGTTAGTCAATCGAAATGATAAAGGACAATATATTGATAGATACAGAAACAGACTTATGTTTCCCATTTGTGATGCGAGAGGTAGAGTAATTGCTTTTGGAGGAAGGGTTTTAGATGATTCTAAACCGAAATATATTAATTCACCTGAAAATGTTGTGTATAGTAAAGGTAGAAATTTATTTGGACTAAATGTTGCTAAAAAGGGAGATATTAAGCAAATATTAATTGTGGAAGGTTATATGGATGTGATATCTCTTCATCAAAGAGGAATTACCAATGTAGTGGCACCATTAGGAACAGCTTTAACACAACAACAGGGATGGTTACTAAGGAAAAGTTCGGAAAAGATTATATTGAGTTTTGATTCGGATGAGGCAGGTCTTACGGCTAAAATGAGGGCTTTAGATATTTTGCAAGATATGGGATGTGATATTAGAATATTACAGATGGAAGGCGCCAAAGATCCAGATGAATATATCATTAAATATGGAAATAGCCGTTTTAAAAATTTAGTGGAAAAAGCACTTTCTGTGATTGAATTTAAAGTAAAAGTTTTGAAGCAGAATTTGAATTTAGAGAATATTAATGACAAAATTAAATTCTTGAATGAAATCGCAAAGTTAATTGCTAAAGTAGATAACACCATAGAAAGAGAAGTATATATCGAGAAAATTGCTAAAGAATATGATATTTCCAAAGAAGCTATTTATGGGGAAGTTAATAAATTAATGTATAGTACTCATAAAAGTGAAAAAGTTTTAGAAAGGACAAAGCCTGTAATAAACCATAAAATACCAGAGGAGAAACAAGTTTCAGAATCGGTAAAGAGACGAGAAAATACAGTGTTATCCATTTTGTTGACGGGAGATATTAATATTTTTCAGGTAATGAAACAAAATATTGAGGTAGAAGATTTTAAAGATACTTGTAATCATAAAATTGCCAGAAAACTGTATGAAGAATTGGAAAAAGGAAATAGTAATATAAATAGCATAATTGATATGCTAGGAGAAGAAGAGCAAAGTCATATTACAGAGATTATGGCAGATGATTACGAAATTGATAATATGGAAAAGGCAATGGATGATATTATGCAAAGTTATGAAAAAGATAAGCTAGATCATCGTAAATTTGAAATATTACAATTATTAGAAGGAAATTTAGAGGCTAATCAAAAAAAGGAATTAGAGAAGGAATTGAGTGAGATTATTATACGATTAGCTAGAATTAAGTAGGGGAGTCTGAAAAATAATTGAGATTTTGCTAAAGCTGTTCGAGAGAAACGAGTTACAGATTTAGTATGCAATTTGCGAAGCAAATTGTATTCGTTAGAAGAGCCTAGCCAAATAATAATTCTTTTTCAAACTAGTTTGAGCAATTTTGAAAGGAAGGATGGAATCATGGCAAAGAAAAAAGAAGAAATAGAAAAAGTAGAGGAAATGAATGAGACAAAAACTAAGGCTAACAAAAAAGAAGTAGCAAAAAAGAAAGCAGAAAAAATTAAACAAGAGAAAACAGAAATTGTAAAAGAGCAAACTAAAAAAGAAGAAGCTAAAATCGAGAAAATAGAAGAAGCAAGAAAAATAGCTAAAAAGAAATTAGAAGATCAAAAAGATTTAGAGAATGAAAATGCAAATCAGTCAATAGAAGATAGCTCTAAAAAAGAAAAAGATAACAAAATAAAAGAGGAAAAAGTCAATAGTATTTTGAAGAAAGCAAAAGAAAAAGGACAAATAACTTACGGGGATTTAGCAACTGAGTTAGATGATGTCAATCCAGAACAGATTGACCAAGTTTTTGATGCTTTTGAAGAATTAGGAGTGGATTTGTTATCTGACGAGTTAGAAGAAGAGCCAGATATTGAAGATTTGAAAGAAGTCGAAGATTTAAAATTAGATGAAATAACAGATACTAATTATGAAAGTATCAATGTAGATGATCCTGTTAGAATGTATTTAAGGGAAATTGGAAGAATACCACTTTTGACTTTTGAGCAAGAATTAGATTTAGCAAAGAAAATCCTAGATGGAGACGAAGAGGCGAAACAACAACTAGCAGAATCTAATTTAAGATTGGTAGTAAGTATTGCCAAAAAATATGTTGGTAGAGGAATGCTATTCTTAGATTTAATTCAAGAAGGAAATATGGGGTTAATTAAAGCTGTTGAGAAATTTGATTATACCAAAGGATTTAAATTTAGTACTTATGCTACTTGGTGGATTCGACAAGCTATTACAAGAGCAATTGCAGATCAAGCAAGAACAATAAGAATACCAGTACACATGGTAGAAACGATTAATAAATTAATCAGAACTTCAAGACATTTGTTGCAACAAATGGGAAGAGAACCAACCCCAGATGAAATAGCAGAAGAAATGGAAATACCAGTTGAAAAAGTAATGGAAATTCAAAAAATAGCACAAGATCCTGTATCTTTGGAAACACCAATTGGAGAAGAGGATGATAGCCATTTAGGAGATTTTATACAAGATGATGATAGCCCAGCTCCACATGATTCAGCAGCATATACGCTATTGAAGGAACAGTTAGAAGATGTTATGAATACATTGACACCAAGGGAAGCAAAGGTGCTAAAGCTTAGGTTTGGACTGGAAGATGGAAAGGCTAGAACGCTGGAAGAGGTTGGTCGTGAGTTTGAGGTAACGCGTGAGAGAATTAGACAGATAGAGGCTAAGGCTTTGAGAAAGTTGAGACATCCTAGCAGGAGTAAGAAGTTACGTGATTATATGGGATAAAATTGAAAAAATAATTATCATTTGACGTTGTTACACTTCGTTTTCAATTTAGTCGACGTACCATCGTACGCCTCGTAAATTGAAAACTTGTGTGCCTAGTCAAATAACAATTCTTTTTCCAATTTACAATAAAAAAATAATGGAGAATAAAAATGGAACAAATTACAATATTTATAGAAACTATTACAACGGTGCAAGCTATTGATATATTAATAGCCATTGGAATTATTTTATTTTTTAGAATTTTCAGCAGTAGCTTTTCATATATCATTATTAGGATGTTTAAGATAAAAGAAAATAAATCAAAAAGAATACGAGAAAGTGCTTTTTATAATCCGCTAAAAATATTTTTTGTCATATTAGGATTTTATTTAGGAATTGTATTTTTAAAAGCACCATTAAACCTAACAGATGATATTATGTTTGTTGCTTATAAGGCATTTATCATTATTAGCACAATTGCATTTGCAAAGGGACTAGCTACAAGTTTTACTCCTAAATCCTCTTTATATGAAAAGATTAAAGAAAAAACAAGTAAAAATGTAGAAGATTCTATGTTCGATTTTATTCTAAAATTGATTCGTGTTCTTATTTATATCATAGCTGGATTTATTGTGATAACTGCGTTAGGAATTAATTTGAATGGATTAGTGGCAGGGCTAGGAATTGGAGGAGTTATTTTAACTCTTGCCGCACAAGATACAGCGAAAAATTTATTTGCTGGATTGGTTGTTTTTTTAGATAAGCCCTTTGTAGTGGGTGATTGGATTCAAGTTGATAAGTTTGAAGGAACAGTAGAAGATATTACTTTTAGAAGTACGAGAGTAAGAACCTTTGAAAATTCTTTAGTCAATATACCAAATGCTATTATTTCAAATGCTTCTATTATTAATTGGAGTAAAATGGAGAAAAGAAGATATCGTACTAATTTATGTATTGAATTAGATACGCCATTGGAAAAACTAGAAAAATTTAAACAGAGAGTAGAAGATATGTTACAGACAAGAGAAGCTATTTATGATGATTCTATTGTGGTTAAATTTGATAATATTACAGATAATGGATTAAATGTATTGATTTGTAGTTATACGCATTCAGTAGATTACAATAGCTATTTGGCAGAAAAAGAAGATATTAATTACAAGATTATGAAGATTTTACAAGAAGAAAAGATAGGTTTGGCTTATGATACGAAAACAGTTTATGTGAAAAATGAGAAAATGGGCATATGATACTTGCGTACCATATGCCCATTGCTAAATCATGAGACAAACATAGCATAAAATAGCTAAAAGTAAAAGGATTTTCACAAAATAGACACAATTTTTTTTTATAATAATAACAATAATGAAATAAAAAAAGAGAAAGGAAGGAACAAAATGCCCAATAATTGTATTTTAATAGTAGATGATGAAACAAGAATTAGAAAATTGCTGAAGGATTTTTTAAAGGCAAAAGGATATAGTATTTTAGAAGCAGAAGATGGCGAGCAGGCTTTGGAAGTATTTGAAGAAAACAAAAATAAAATTTCACTGATTCTTTTAGATGTTATGATGCCAAAATTAGACGGCTGGTCTGTACTTCGTCAAATTAGACAAGAATCCAGAGTGCCTATTATTATGTTGACAGCAAGAGGAGAAGAACAAGATGAGTTGTTTGGTTTTGAGTTAGGAGTAGATGAATATATTTCAAAACCTTTTAGTCCTAAAATATTGGTGGCAAGAGTGGAGGCAATTTTAAAAAGAACCAATAAAGATATAGCAGAAGTAAAAGATTATGCTGGTATCGAAATTGATCAAGAAGGTAGAACAGTAAGGGTGGATGGAAAAGCCATCGAACTTAGTTTAAGAGAATATGAGCTTTTAGTTTATTTAATAGAAAATGAGAATATTGCTTTATCTAGGGACAAAATTTTAAATAATGTATGGAATTATGATTATTATGGAGATTCCAGAACCATTGATAGTCACATCAAAAAAATTAGACATAAGTTGGGAAAAAAGGGAAAATACATCAAAACCATGAGAGGTGTAGGATATAAATTTGAAGTGAAATAATAGATAAGATTTTATAGTAACAATAGAAAGGAAACCAAAATGAAGAAATTTAAGAATGCACTAAAATCAGTTAGAGTAAGACTTTTTATGACATTATCGTTTGTTATTTTATTAATTATACTATTTCTTATATTGGTCAATAATTTTGTTTTTGGTCAATTTTATTTATACAGCAAAACGAGAGCTTTAAAATCTGTCTATGAAGTAGTAAATTATTACTATAATAATGCAGAAATGGGGGATTTAGAAAGTCAATTAGAGAAGATAGCTATTAACAATAATTTTGACATTTTAATTAAAAATGACCAAAATGTAAATGTATATACTTCTAATAAAGACTTCTTTTCTGCTTTTGGTCAAATGAGTGAAATGACGAATAAATTGAATGCTAATTTGGGAGAAGTAATAGAGGAGAATGATGAGGTTACCATTAAAAAGATTCTGGATCATAAAAATGGTATTACTTATATTTTGTTATCTGCCATGTTAGATAATGGTTATTTATTGTACATTAGAATACCAATTACTTCCATTCAAGAAAGTGTAAAAATTTCAAATAATTTTTTATATTTAATGGCAGGGTTTGCTATTTTAATTGCTGCTGTTATTGTATCTTATGTATCTAGGAAATTTGGCGATCCGATATCAGAATTAAATGATATTGCTAAAAAAATGTCAAATTTGGATTTTAGTCATAAATATAAGATTACAGATGCAGAAGATGAAATCAATCATTTAGGTAAAAGTATCAACGCTATGTCTGATAAGCTAGAAAGAACGATTAAACAATTAAGAAATACCAATATTGAATTAGAAAAAGATATCGAGGAAAAGTCACAAATTGATGAGATGAGAAAAAGCTTTATATCGGATGTGTCTCATGAATTGAAAACACCAATTGCTTTAATACAAGGGTATAGCGAAGGTCTATTAGAAAATGTAAATACAGATGAAGAAAGTAGAAAGTTTTATGCAGAAGTTATTTTAGACGAAACCAATAAAATGGATCGATTGGTAAAACAATTACTAGAATTAATGAAATTGGAATATGGCAAAAGAGAATTTGAAGATAAAGAATTTAATATTGTAGAGCTAGAAAAAGAAGTAATCCGAAAGTCACAAGTTATGTTAGAGGAAAAACAAGCCGAAATTAAATTTAAGACTTCAGAAGAAATCAATGTGTTTGCAGATGATTTTTACATAGAACAAGTAATTAGTAATTATTTAACCAATGCAATTAAACATACGAAAGAGGTTGAGGGCGAAACCTATATTCAAATAGAGAATGTAGTAGATATAGAGAAAAGTAAGGTTAGGGTCAAGGTTTTTAATACAGGTGATCCAATAGAAGAAGAAAATATAGCAAGAATTTGGAATCGATTTTATAAAGTGGATGAATCCAGAAATAGGGAGAAAGGAGGAACTGGTATTGGTTTGTCTTTTGTTAAGGCTATTATGGGAAATTATGGGAATAGTTATGGTGTGATTAATAAAGAGAACGGGGTGGAATTTTATTTGGAATTGGATGTGAAAATGTAAGGCATAAAAATAAAGTGGTGATAAGTTACCCTTCATAGAGGATCTTTTAATTTTAGGTAGCTATGAAGGGTAGCAAATAGGTATATAATGTCGAATTTTGCGATGAAAAAAGCTTTACAAAGTAAAAAAAATGTATTATGATATAAGAAAGTTAACTTTAAATTCACAAAATTATTTCACAAAATTTTTTCGAAAAAATTGTTTCTTAATTTTTCAAAAAAGTAGTAAAATGAAAAGAAGAAGGAGCGTGATAAGATCGTTTATAGTACATGGTATATAAATATTTTAAGTATAATTATTTCAACGATATTATTTTTTATTCTAAATATATTTAGTTCTCATTTTGATTTTCAATCTCAAAATGCTGTTTTAAGAACAGGTTTCACAGTTAATTCTAACAGTCAGAACAACGTTGAAAATATTAAATCAAATTTACAAGTAGATACAAAAAAGAAGGATTGGTATCTTGAAATCCCTACGATAAAATTAAAAGCTAACATTGCAGAAGGAACTACAAAAGAAGTGTTAGACAAGTTTATTGGTCATTTTGAAGAAAGCGGGCATTGGATAGGAAATGTTTGTCTAGCAGCTCATAATAGAGGATATGAAAACAATTATTTTGCAGAAGCCAAAAAGTTAAAAAAAGGTGATAAAATTATATATTGTTATAAAGGTTCTTGTAGAGAATATTTAGTAGAAAAGAATGATATTATACAAGATACAGATTTATCATGCTTAGAAGATACAGAAGAGAATACAATTACATTAATTACTTGTGTAGAAAATGAGGAAAATTACAGAAGACGTATCAAAGCGATTGAAAATAAATAATAAAAGGAAAGGAAGAAGAATAATTTGAGAAAAAAGAAAAGCAAAATAAAGAAATTACTGTTCATACTAGCAATCCTTTTTATGAATGGTTTAGGGTTTATGAATTCAGTGTGTGCCACCTCCTATATTAATTCTGCTCATATGTATTCAGCAGGTGACTGTGGTCAATTATTAAAATATAAAGGTGTGTTAGTAGAGGCAGGTTACGTACAATATACTTATAATGGTGTTAATTATCCAGCTTATTGTTTAGACAAAACAAAGGTGGGAGCACAAGAGGGAGCTTATAATGTTTCTGTGAAAGAAGCTATTACAGATGTAGGATTGTGGAGAGTCATTATCAATGGATATCCCTACAAGTCAATTCAAGAATTAGGGGTCGCCAATAAAGAAGAAGCTTTTTTGGCAACGAAACAAGCTGTTTATTGTTATATCCACAAAAATAATTTAAATGATTACGAGGGAATAGGAGAAGCGGGAAAAAGAACCTTGAATGCTATGCATAAGATTGTTAATAATGCTAATAATTCTAAGGAAACAAAAATATCTAGTACCATCGAAATCAAAAAAGAGGACAAGGAGTGGAAACAAGATTCCTTAAGTCCTGAATATGCTTCTAAAACATTTTCTGTATCAGCAGGGGCTAATATAAAAAATTACAAAATAAAGATTACAAAAGAAAATGCAAAAGATATTGGGGGTATTAAAGTGACCAATACGAAAAATGCAGAAAAGAATGAATTTGCTCCAAATGAAAAATTTAAGGTATTAATCCCTATTAAAAATATGACAGAAAAAGGTTCTTTTAAGTTAACAGTAGAAAGTCAAGTTCAAACAAAACCTGTTTTATATGGAGCAGCTCCTAATAGTAGTAAACAAGATTATGCCTTGACAGCTATGACATATGAAGATGGTAAAGGAGAAAAAAGTGATAGTTATCCAGAAAATGAGACCAAAATAATTATTATGAAACAAGATGAAAAAACAAAACAGAAATTAGAAGGAGTAGAGTTTCAATTATTGGATAAAAATAAGAATGTGGCATATTCTAATTTGAAAACCAATAAAGAAGGGAAAATTGAAATTAATCACTTGATTCCTGGAAAATATTATTTAAAAGAGACTAGAGCAAAAGAAGGATATGAGGCTTATCCAGAATTAGTTGAAGTACAAGTTAATTTACATCAACAATATAAAGTAACTGTGAATAATAATCCAGAAGAAAAACCCAAAATAGAAATTGATAAAACAGAGAAAAGTAAAGAGGTAATTTCTTCTACTGTGAAAAAGTTACCAGTTACTGGTATGTAAAATACAGGAGAGAATGAAATTAAAAACATTCTCTCTTTTGCATTATGTACATTGCAGTTTTTTTCGTAAATTGGTTGACAAATGTACTTTTTTATAATATAATATTTTCGCTTATGAATAAATCTAAAACTTCTCCCCGGTAGTTTTAGAAAAAATTCATAAAAAAAAACCAAAAAAGAAATAGGAGGGTAATTATTACCATGAATAATACTACATATAGTGCTAAACGTGGTGAAGTTGAAAGCAAATGGTATATCATTGATGCGGCAAACAAACCACTTGGTAGAGTAGCAACAGAAGCAGCTAAATTATTAAGAGGAAAACACAAACCAACATATACACCTAATATTGATACAGGTGACCATGTTATTATATTAAATTGTAAAGATGTTATTTTAACAGGAAACAAATTAAATCAAAAAATTTATAGACATCACTCAGGTTATATTGGAGGAATGAAAGAAGTTCCTGCCAAAGTAATGCTTGAAAAAAATCCAGAGAAAGCAATGACTTTAGCTGTCAAAGGAATGCTACCTCATAATTCTTTAGGAAGATCCCAAGCTAAAAAGTTGAGAGTGTATACTGGAGCAGAACATGAAAATCAAGCACAAAAACCAGAAGTATGGGAGGTAAAGTAAAATGGCAAAAAAAGAAAATATAGTTTTCTATGGTACAGGTAGAAGAAAAAGTTCTATTGCTAGAGTAAGACTAGTTGAAGGAACTGGAAAAATAACAATCAATGGAAAAGATATTGACGAATTTTTCGGATTAGAAACTTTAAAAGTTATCGTTAGACAACCATTAACTGTTACAAATACAACAGCAAAATATGATGTGATTGCAACTGTTAAAGGTGGCGGATTTACAGGTCAAGCAGGTGCCATTCGTCATGGTATTGCTAGAGCTTTGAATGAAGCTAATTCAGAATATAGACCATCTCTAAAGTCAAGTGGTTTCTTGACAAGAGATCCTCGTATGAAGGAAAGAAAGAAATATGGTCTTAAAAAAGCTCGTAAAGCTCCACAATTTTCAAAAAGATAAAAACAAGCCTTGGGTGGGTTGGAGGTCAAAGACCTATATGCAAAGCGGTAATTTATTTAGATTACTGCTTTTCTTTTATTTTTATAAAAGTCATTAAAAGCTGATAAAAGCGGTCAAAAGTCATTGCTTAATATACACACAATTCTTAATAATATTACTTCTTCCATTCTTCTTTTAATAAACCTGTTATACATTCATTTTTTATTATTCCATCTGCTCTACAACGAATAGCTTGTCTTTTTAATCCTTCTATTTTATATCCCAATTTTTCTTGTAATTTCCAAGAAGCTTCATTTCCCTCAAAAAAACTATTTTCAATTTTTCTCAAATTAAGTACTTCAAATGCAAATTTTGTTCTTGCCTTCATTGCTTCTGTAGCATATCCCTTATTCCAGTATTTTCTATTAATCCATATTCCCCCACCATGTGCTACATCATCATATATATCATATAAACCAACACGACCTATTACTTTATTTTCGTCTTTAAGTACTATTGCCCAATTATAATAATTTTTATTTTCATATTTTTTCAATATAGAATCTATTTCTTTATCTGCATCTTCTAATGTATATGGGCAATTATCATAACCTTTCCATTTAGTTACTTCAATATCATTTAGTCCTTCCATTAAATCATATCTATCACTTTTATTCCAACTTCTTAAAATCAATCTTTCTGTTTCTAACTTTATATCATTCATCTAATTATCTCTCTCATTTACATTTATAAATATTTGACATTACTGTTTTTATATATTATAACAATTATAGAAAATAAGGAACCACAAAATATGGTTACCAATATGTTTATAATGAAAAAACTCCTAATTTTATAGGAGTTTCCTGTAAATTAATAATTGTTGTTTCTTTGTTGTTTTCTAGCTCTTCTACAATCTGGGCATCTTACTGGTTGATTTTCAAAACCTTTTTCAGCATAAAATTGTTGTTCACCAGCTGTAAAAGCAAATTCTGCACCACAATCTTTACAAGTAAGAGTGATATCTTCATAAGTTGTTTCCATTGTATAAACCTCCTTTTTAGAATGGATTTGAATTATTTTTTTACTTAACCAATCTAAAGAGAAGGGAAATAATCTAAAATAAATTCATATAAGTTTCTTATTTGAAACCTTACTAACTATATCATAATTAGTTGAAAAATACAAGTAAAAATTGGAAATTTATTCAATTATCTCTAGGGCATCACTATTTCCATTCATACCTTCTAAGTTATAGTAAGTATTAGGAATGTTACCAACAATTACATTTTCCATTAATAAAACTTGATTGGTAATATCTTGTGAAATGTTATCAAAAGGTGTTAAAATATTAACATGACACTGTACTTGTAAATACACTCTATGTAAGGTTTGATTAATTCCTTGTGCCGTGAATTCGCTCTTTAAATCTGTTTCAACATCGCCAACAGACGATATGGCTATTTTAACACCGAGGACCTCTTCCTGCCAGCATTTTAAAACCAGTAAAACTACCTAAAGCAATTTGTATATTTTCTCTTCCTTTTGTATCAATTTGTTCTTGAATTTTATTAGCTACATCGGAAATGATTTCATTAATAGGTATTACGTTTGACTTTATCATCGTAATGTTACCATTTTTATCTTTTTCAATGGAAAATAGTTCATCATAAGTATGTTGTTTCATCACATTGGTTGCCTGTTCATTAGACACCATGGTTGCTATAGATTTTGCTCTATTTTGGCATAGAGTATCAAAGATCGGCAATACGGCGTCTAATATAAGCTTTACCGTAGAAAAGGCTATGATTAAAATCATTAAAAAAGTAGTTATCTTTTTTGCCTTTTCGCTTTGCATTCGTTTTCTGGATTGTAGGATTATTTTAGGGAGTCTAATTCGTGGTCTGGAGTATATCTTATGCATAAGTAATTCCCGTTTTTACATAGCGAGGAATGAATAATTTTTGACCAGCAATAATTTTATTTTCATCTTCAATGCCATTGGTTCTAACAATGTCATCCACTGTACTTCCATATCTTTTGGCAATTTGCCATAAGGAATCTCCTTTTTTTACAAGATAAAGAATTAGACTATAATCTTCTGCTTCTCTTTCACCATTGGTTTGAATTTCATTCATAATATTCATATTGGTATTTCGATCCATGTCACTATTCATGGCTAAATCGACATTAGCGGAAACCATGCCACCGTCTTGAACAATAAAGTCTTGATTAGCAACTTCCATATCTAATTTACAATTTACATTTTCAGAATCTTCCACACCATCTAAAGTATATTCAAATGGTATTTTGGAATTTCGTACTTCCATTTGTAAGTCTTGGTTAGATAGGATAAAGTTTATTTCTAAAGTACCAGTGAATACGATGCGATTGGCTAAATTATCCTGTTTTTCAATAACAGGATTGACATCTACATCAATAATATTTTTATTTTCCATTCCGTCAACTTCTATTTTTTCTCTGATTTGTTTCATTTCTTTACGAGTCTGCTTATTGGTTATAGTTGTTATTTTCTTTTTATTAAACTCTAAATTTTCGCAAGGACTATACAGATCCTGAATTAAATTGATTTGTTTTTCCTCATATACAATAGCAACTACACCCATTTCTAATTCAATATAGATAGAATGCTCTTCTGGTGCATTTGGTTTGATAATCATATTTTTGATTTCATAGTCTAAATCGCAAATATTTTCTTCTGTTACATTTGGAATATCCACAAATCCAACAACTGGAATTTTGGCATCCATGGAGTTGACTCTGTTATCTTCTGTTAAATACATGATTTTGATTCGGGCTTCTGCTTTGGCTAAAATTTTGTTGTAACTTACTTTAACATCTTTATCAACAATAGCAATATCTGTTTTTAATATTTCTGCTAGATTGTCAATTGAATCAATGGAAATGTTGTCTTTGGTATAAATTTTATTTTCGCCCATTCCTACTAAAGAATTGACACATAAATCTTTTTTTAACATTTGTATACCTTCTGCATTTGGTATGTTATTTATAATTTCTACTTCTTCTTTGGCATAGATCTTAATGTCTACTTCTAAAGTTGCTTTGATTCCTATTTTTCTTCCATTGATGACTTTACATTCAATGGATTTTAGTTTGGTTTGTATCACAGAGTCCATTCCTTCTTGTGCATTAGGAACCGAAATTACTTCCGAAAAATCTAAACTGGTATTGATTCCTCTTACTTTATCTTCGGTTCCATCTGCTAGATACATGATGTAAGTGTTGATGTTTCCGTCCATTCTGACTTTTTCATCTAGTACGTCCTTTTTATAGATACACACAACACCACTTGTACAAATTGTGTTTAAAATGTCTGGCTTAGAATCGGGAACGATCATATCTCCTTCTACCATTATGATGTCCTTTTTAGAAGCTACTAATTTATTTACACATAGATTCTCATTGACTGTTTCTAAAACCATTTGGTTACCTCCTTTTTTTTCTTTATACATGTATATTAGGAGGTAAATAGATTTATGACAAAAATGTGGAATGTGCAATGGGGACGTTTCTTTTTGCACATGGGATTTTTTAATCTCATGTGCAAAAGGAAACGTCCCCATTGCACATTCCACATTATAAGGATGTCTTTTTTCTTTTGGTTTCTACTGCTGGTGGTATTAATGGTGAATAGGAATCTCCATCAAAAACCTCAACTTCAACTGTTCTAGTTAATACATCGGTATAACTATAAGTAACATTTCTATCATTTTCTTCATATTTTACAACGAAAATATTTGGATAGGCTTTTTCTATTGTAGCTTCTTTTTCAAAGGCTTTGCTTCTTCCCAATGAACCTTTTACGATTATCTTTTGACCCACTTTGTCTAAGATGTCTGTTTTTAGATTTGTTATGTCTGTACGACAAATCATGTAATCACCTCTCCCTCAAGATGGCTTGATTATAGCATTTTTTGCATAAATTGTCAAAAAAGATAAAGTTGTGTCAATTGACTATATTCGCCTAATTTCAATAGGTTCATCGTTTTTATCGTCTTGTTTTACGGTTGTGTTACAATTATATTACAATTGTGTTAAGTTGGGTTATTTTTAATTATAAATTGAATTATTCTAATTGTTTTATCATTTTTCCATTGGCTCCAATTCCGCTAACACCTTTCTTTCCGTCTCTTAGTTCTTTTGCAATATCATCAATAGTGACATATTTGTATTTTTCGGTAAATGCGACTTTTTCTGCTATGACTAAAGGATCTAAAAAATCGATTAGTATTCTGGCAGGGGAAGAGGCAAAGTTTGCTCCAGCAGAAATAATGGCTTCAAAGTAACTTTGACAAGCACCAGCAAAGATAACTAGATGGTTGTTACTTTCTTGGTCGTATTTTCTGGCTTCTTTTACGGTTTGAATGAAATATTTTGAATTTCTATAATTATAAATATTGTTATAGTCTCTTCCTTTTTTTATCATTCCATCATGCCCAGTGATTACAAGGATATCAGGGTTGTATTTTTGTAATAAATTATAAATCACTTTTGGTTGTCGATATTCAGGAATGTTTTTTACAATGGCATTTAGTCCTAATTTTTTATAGTAATAATAGGATTTCTGACCATATTTTTTATCGCCGTCTAAATGTAGTATTTTTCCAGTTATGATTTTTTCTTTGTTTCGATTGTTAGGACTCAGGATTCCAATTTTATATTCATTCGGATTTCTTTTTTCTTTGGTTTCTATTATTTTGTCATCCATTTTATGATGAAATTTTTTTATTTTATCATTCACGGTTTGTCTGTCAACGATTTCTAAGTCATCGATCTTGCTGTCTACTTCAATTCTGTCAACAAGTCCTTTTAAAATGGCTATTTTCTGTTGTGGTGTATTTATGATATTTTTTACTTTAAATAAGATATCTTTGCTGTAAGATTTTCTGGCAACGATGTCGCCTTTTTTTATATGATTCATTTTATCACCTCTGACTTTGGGCTATTATATTCTATGTCAGGTTTTGTCGATTGGTGAATGAGAATGTTGTTGATTCTAATTAAAATTGATAAGGCTAAATTAAAGTTAAAAAAAAAGTTATTTCTCATCTGCGAAATAACTTTGAAATTCATGGATCTAATTTTAAATCTGCAAATTTATGATAAAAATCAGGAATTTGCTTTTGTAAGCGAATGGGTTTTAAGGTTAAATCGGTAAAGCAGTGTTTGGTTTCACCGACTAATACTAAATCACCGGTATCTTTACGAGTTACGTGATATCCCATTGTCAAACGAACGCCATTGAATTGTTTGACAAAAGGCTTAATTTTAATGATGTCATCAAATGTGACATGTGATTTATAATCACAATTGACACCTAGAACAGGAATCATTACACCTTTTTCCTCAAAGGCAGAATAGGGCATATGATTGGCATCTAACATCGCACATCTGGCTTCTTCTAAAAAACGAATGTAGTTAGAGTGATGAACGACTCCCATTCGGTCTGTTTCATAATAATTTATTTTTCTTTCAAATGTAAAACTCATAGTGAGGTATCCTTTCTTTTCATTTTTTAACTATATGGCAGTATACCATAAAAATGGTTTCGTGTAAAATCGAAAAACAGTACAAGATATTTCAAGAATTATTGATAGTTAATGAGATAGAATATCTTCTTGTTCTTCTTTATTTTTAGAATCTCTCGTTATTATTTTTTGTTGTACGATTTGTTTAACCATTCGAGTATCACCTGAAATAGCATGATGACCATCTTTAATTCTAAGAGTTGCTATTGGAATACAATGTTCTTTACAAACTTGTTCGATATATTGCGAAGAACTTAAAGGAACCATACCATCAGAAGGTTCATCAAATAGGACTTGACTAGAAATATATAGCATAAAAGCTGAAGCATTTAGAGATTTTAAAGAATGTTCTACTGTTTTTGGAGTGCAAGTAGTGGTGATGTTAGTAAAATCTACTTGTCTTAATCTTGTTAGTGTTTTTTCATCAAAAAGATTTGCTAAAAAGTTTTTGTCATATCGATCTTGATGCTTATGGGGAACGCCGTCTTTTCCCACCAAAGAAATATCATAATCCATATGTGATTGGCTAAATACATTCCAATGAATATCAGTTAAAATTTTGGCTAAATTGCTTTGCTTAGTAGAAGATGGTATTGTATTTTGAGTCGGTTTAATTTTTTGTAGATTAGGAACCATCCTTTTTAATAAAGTCGAGGGTACTTTTCCAATTATTTCATTTGTTTTAGCATATAAAATTTTGGGAGATGCCATAATCGTTCCAAGATAAGGAGCCTGAGCTGCTAATACATTTAGCTTATCTAAATGAGAATCGCTTAGATATTTTAACATTGATACCACCATATCGCCACATTTTGATACTCCTAATACATGAATATTCTTACAATCGTCCATTTCTTTTAATTGATTAATTTTTTGAGCAAGAAATTTTGATTCATCTTCTAGTGGACCGTCTTGATCGACTAAAAAAGAGAGTGCTTTTATTCTTTTATTACTTTTATCTAGTTCTGTTAAATAGTTGCCCATGCTCCAACCACTATTGTCAGGGGTGGTTCCTCTTTTGGAATAATTTTCTACTCGTAAACTATCTAAAAGAATAAAATAATCAAAATCCGAATTAGAATCGTTTGCTTTTTTTCCAAATTCAGTATTGTATTTTACGACAGAAAAAGCTTTGCCAATTTCACTATTGCTTTCTACTTTTTTCCATTTGTTTTGGTCTAAATGATATTTAGCAAGTGGCTTACAATAGGCAATACAAGATTTTCCTTCTCCAAATTTTACTTTTCCGAACAATCCGTTCAATCTATTTTTTTGAATTTTCATTGTTAATTTTCTCCATTCTAAATATTATGTATACAGTATAACATAAAAATCTAAAATAAGCAAATGATAAATTTTTAAGTTTTCATTTTTTATAAATTTCCACCAAATGGCGGAAACTTAAAAAAACAAAAGTTAAAAGCTAAAACAGTAGAATTTCATAAACAAAAGTGATATAATCAGACAAAAGAAAATTCGACAAAGAGGAGAGAAAAACATGTCAAATTTTGTGCATTTACATATCCATAGTGAATTCAGTTTACTAGATGGAGCCAATCGAATTAAGGACTTACCAGTAAGAGCCAAAGAATTAGGAATGGATGCCATAGCCATTACGGACCATGGAGCCATGTATGGAACGATTGACTTTTATAAAGCTTGTAAAAAAGAAGGCATCAAGCCAATCATTGGTTGTGAAGTATATGTAGCGCCAAGAAGTCGTTTTGACAAAGAGCCGAATATTGATAACCGTTACAACCACTTAATTTTATTGGCAAAAAATCAGCAAGGGTATCAAAATTTGAGTAAGTTGGTTTCTATAGGATTTGTCGATGGCTATTATTACAAACCCCGTATTGATTTAGAGGTATTAGAGAAATACCATGAAGGATTGATTTGTCTAAGTGCCTGTTTAGCAGGGGCAGTCAATCAAGCCTTATTAAATGGAGATAATGAAAAAGCCGAAGAGATTGCACTTTGGCACAAAGGCGTATTTGGAGAAGACTATTATATCGAAATTCAGAATAATGGAATCAAAGAACAAGTTTTAGCTAACCAGAAATTAATTGCTTTAGCTAGAAAGTTAGATATTCCGCTAGTAGCAACCAATGACGCTCATTATTTAAAAAGAGAAGATGCCTATAATCACGAAGTTTTACTTTGTATTCAGACTGGTAAAAGAATGAGTGACATAGACAGAATGCGTTTTGAAACCGATGAACTATATGTTAAATCGCCAGAAGAAATGATTGAGTATTTTAAAGCTTTTCCAGATGCCATTGAAAATACCGTTAAAATTGCAGAGAAATGTAATGTAGATTTTGAATTTGGACATACGATTTTGCCGAATTATGATGTACCAGAAGAATTTCCAACTCATTATGACTATTTTAAAAAGTTATGTGATGACGGAATCAAAAATAGATATGGCGAAAATCCATCCCAAGAAATATTGGACAGAATGGAATATGAATTAGGTGTCATTCAAAAAATGGGATATGTCGATTATTTCTTGATTGTATGGGACTTTATCCATTATGCGAAAACACATAATATACCAGTAGGACCACGGACGTGGTTCAGGGGCGGGTTCGATCATTGCCTATGCGATTGAGATTACAGATATTGACCCTATGAAATATGGGCTTCTTTTTGAGAGATTTTTAAATCCAGAAAGAATTAGTATGCCTGATTTTGATGTAGATTTTTGTTATGAACGTAGACAAGATGTAATTGATTATGTATCAGAAAAATATGGACATGACCATGTATCTCAGATTATCACGTTTGGAACGATGGCAGCTAAAATGGTGATTCGAGATGTGGCAAGGGTGTTAGATGTGCCGTATTCCGAGGCAGATGGATTGGCAAAAATGATACCAAATGAATTGCATATCACGATTCAAAAAGCATTAGAGCAAAACAAGGAATTGAAAGAACGATATGAAACAGATGAAACGGTAAAAAAAGTATTAGATATTGCCATGGCACTAGAGGGAATGCCGAGACAGGCATCTACACATGCTTGTGGAGTAGTTATTACAAAAGATCCAGTTGACACTTATGTGCCATTATATGTTCGAGATGACCAAATTTCAACCCAGTATATCATGACAACTTTAGAGGAATTGGGTTTGTTAAAAATGGACTTTTTAGGATTAAGAACATTGACCGTTATTCAAGATACCATTGATTTAGTTAAAGAAAATAGAGGAATTGAAGTTGAATTTGATCAAGAAATGGCAGATCCAAAAGTATATAAACTATGGCAAGAAGGAAAATCTTGTGGCATTTTCCAATTTGAGTCACAAGGTATGACAAATTTCATGAAAGAGTTAAAACCAGACTGTTTGGAAGATTTGATAGCAGGGGTGTCATTATATCGACCAGGACCAATGGATCAAATACCAAGATATGTAAAAGGAAAACTAAATCCAGGTCATAACGAATATACCCATCCACGATTAGAGCCAATCTTAAATGTAACTTATGGTTGTATGGTGTATCAAGAACAAGTTATGCAAATTGTACGTGATTTAGCTGGCTATTCTCTGGGAAGAGCAGATTTGGTAAGAAGAGCCATGGGAAAGAAAAAGCTAGATGTCATGGCAAAAGAAAGAGAAATTTTTATTCATGGGCAAGTAGATGAAGAAGGAAACGTAATTGTACCAGGTTGCGTTAGAAACGGAATCGATGAACAATCTGCCAATAAAATATTTGATGAAATGGCAGAATTTGCAAAATATGCTTTCAATAAATCACATGCAGCTTGTTATGCGGTTATTGCTTATCGAACTGCTTACTTAAAAGCCTACTATCCAGCAGAGTTTATGGCAGCAACACTAAATAGCTTCTTGGGAAACTTAGATAAAATACCACAATATATTGACGAATGTAAAACATTAGGCATCGAAATATTAAAACCAGAAATCAATAAAAGTGAAGCTAAATTTACAACCGAGTACAGCGAGTTTGGAGAGAGTGGCGAGTTTGGGACAGGCACAAAGTCGCCATCGCCATCGACATCATCATCATCGATCGCTAAAGTTCGTTTTGGGCTAGGAAGTATCAAAAATGTAGGAACCGTGCCAGTTAACAGTATTGTGAAAGAAAGAAAAGAGAATGGACCGTATAAAAGCTTTACTGATTTTTGTGAGAGAATTGCAGATGAAGCGGTTAATAAAAAATGTATTGAAAGCTTGATAAAAGCTGGTGCATTTGATGAGTTTGAACAAACGAGAAGTACTCTATTGGCTTCTTTTGAAGGAATTATTGATGCCATTCAAAGTAGTAAAAAAAAGGGTTTGGACGGACAGGTTTCTATGTTTGATTTGGGTTCAGAGCAAGAAAAAGAAGAAATGAATGAAATCAAGTATAAGTTTGATGAGCATGAAGAGATGTCAAATAAGGAATTGTTATCCATTGAAAAAGAAATGCTAGGAATTTATATTTCAGGTCATCCATTGGAAAAATTTAGAAGTCAAATTGAAGCACAAGCAACCATTAATACCATGCAATTACGTGAGATAGATGAGCAAATGAGTTCACAATCGCTAATGGAGGAAAGTACAAGAAGGGAAAAGCCAAAATTCGTCGATGGACAAAAAATAAAATATGTGGGCATTATTACTTCGATTAAAAAGAAATATACGAAAAATAATAAGATTATGGCTTTTGTTACGATAGAAGATTTGTATGGAACAGCAGAAATTCTTGTGTTTGAGAGTGCTTATCTTAGCGCTGGCAAAAGTCTGGTAGAAGAAAATATTGTTGTGGTTGATGGTCGTTTGAGCATTCGAGAAGATGATACAACAACCATTATTGCGAATGAATTAAAGGATTTTGGAGAGCAAAAACAAAAGATTTTTACTCTTGATCTTACGAATGCTAATGAGGAACAAAAAGAGAAACTAAGAGGGGCTTTGCGTTATTTTAATGGGGATAGGAATAATATGAATGTGCAAATTAAGATAGATGGAGAACTTAAACCATGTGGGCAAATCTATTTGACGGAACAGATTCAAGAGGTTTTTGAGGAAATTTTGGGAGCAGATAAGGTAGAGCTGTTGTCGTGAAGTGAAGATTTGTTTTTCATTGACAATGATGAGTGAATAAGTCAATGGTTGAACGGTACAATCAGCACATTCGGGCATCAAATCTGCCCGATGTTGACAAAAGAGACCTTACAATCTAGTAAAAAGCCCCTTTCAGGGGTTTTCCCTATTTAAGAAGAAATATAATATACAGAAAAATTGCCAAAAAGGATCGTCCCTTTTGGCAATTTTTAGATCCACTCTCCATATTTTTTAATGTAAATCTTTTTAGCAAAGATAGCCACAAAGCAGTAAAGAAGTGTAATAGCAAAAATTAAGACAATATATTTAATAGCAATTGGTACAAATCCAAGTAAATTTCCTAAACCAGTAAAAGGTACTAAAATTCCAATGATAATTAAAGAAATAGAGGAAATGTAAACAGCTTTATGGGCATTACTTTGTACGAATGGTAATTTTGCTGTACGAATGATATGCATACCAACTAAGTTAGAAGTGATACTATAACTAAACCAAATGGTTTGGAAAGTAGCAACATCTCTTACTTGGAAAATGAACCAAAGAGAGGCGAATACAAGCATATCAAATGCCGAGCTAAGTGGTCCCATAAAAAACATGAATTCTTTTAAGCTTTTAATGGAAAATGTTTTGGGGCGTTGTAAAGATTCTTTATCTACATGGTCAAAAGGTAGGGTTAATTGTCCAAAATCATAAAGCAATCCTTCTACTAATAATTGAATTGGTGTTTCTGGTAAAAATGGTAATAAGGCACTGGCAATGATGACAGAAACGACTTCTCCAAAGTTAAAACTTGTTGCTAGTTTAATATATTTCATGAGATTTACATAGGTACGTCTACCTTCTGTAACACCATCTAATAGAACATTTAAATCTTTTTCTAGTAAGATGATATCAGCTGCTTCTTTGGCAATATCAACTGCGGTGTCAACCGAAATACCTACATCGGAATTGGTAAGAGAAGGACTATCATTAATACCATCTCCCATATAACCAACAACATTTCCAGATTCTCTTAAAAGTCTTACGATTCTCGCCTTTTGAATCGGCGAAAGTTTGGCAAATATATTGGTTCTTTTTAATAATCGCAAAACAGCGACATCTGTTAATTTATCAAGTTTACTGCCTAATACGATATTTTTAGAGTTGATGCCAACTTTATTACAAATACATCTCGTAACTTCAGCATTGTCACCTGTCAAAACCATGACACGAATACCAGCATGATTTAATTTTTCAATGGATTCTTTTGCACTTTCTTTGGGAGGGTCTAAGAATCCAATAAATCCTAGTAATACCATATTTTTTTCGTCGCTTACTGAAAAGTTTTCGATATTAGCAATATCATTTTTTTGGCATACAGCAACAACTCTTAAACCATCTTCATTTAAAGATTTACTAATGTTCCTGATGTTTTCTTTGATTTCTTTTGTAATGGGAGAAACTTCTCCTTGATAATCTACCATGGTACAGATGTTTAGAATTTCTTCTACAGCACCTTTTGTGATTAATTGCTTTTTGCTACCATCACTTACTACAACAGATAAGCGTCTACGAGAGAAGTCAAAAGGAATTTCATCTATTTTTTTGTATTTTTCTGAAATGTCTTTCATGTTATTTTCAAAAGCTCTTTGGATCACAGCTTCATCAATATTTCCTTTTAAACCAGTTTGAAAATAGGAATTTAAAAAGGCATGTTTTAAAACTCTAGTATCTTCTTCCCCTTTAATATCTAAATATTTTTCTAATACAATCCTGTCTTCTGTTAAGGTTCCTGTTTTATCCGTACATAAGATATTCATGGCACCAAAGTTTTGAATGGAATCAAGCTTTTTAACAATGGTTTTTTTCTTAGACATTCGGATGGCACCTTTAGATAAGCTAGAGGATAAGATAACAGGTAATAGAAGTGGTGTAATTCCTATTGCTATTGCCACAGCAAAGGTAAAGGCTGTGATGATATCATGTTTCCAAGCATTTAGCAAAAATACAATTGGGATCATAATTAACATGAAACGAATTAATAATTTACTGATGCTTTCAATTCCTTTTTGGAAAGCGGTTTTGGGCTTTCCAATTGTTAATGTGTGAGCCACTTTACCAAAGTAAGTAGAGTCAGCTGTTTTAATGACAATTCCTTTGGCACTGCCTGAGATAACATTGGTTCCCATGAAGCAAATAGTGTCTAAGTCTGCAATGCTGTCTAAGTTATTCAAAGAAGTTTCAGTTTCTACTGTTTTTTTAACACTATCGGATTCACCTGTTAAGGAGGATTGCCCTACATATAAATCTTTGGCTTCGATTATTCTTAAATCAGCTGGAATCATACTACCAGCAGAAAGAAGCACAACATCTCCTAACGTTACTTCACGAATAGGAATTTCTATTTTTTCTCCATTACGAATTACTGTTGTTGTGGTTGCTACCATTTGCTTTAGTTCTTCTGCTGCTTTATTGGAACGGTATTCCTCGAAAAAGTCTAATAAAGTACTTGCTGTAACTAAGATAGCAATTACAATAATATTGGCATAACTTGGCGTGGGTGGTAAATAAATATCGGTATAAATTAAAATAGCTACAATACCAAGCAAAATACAATTAAAAGGGGTAAATAGACTTTCTAAAAAGTAGTGATACCACTTTTTGGGCTTGGCTTGCTTGATTTCATTTAGACCTAAATTGCGAAGCCTTTCTTCTGCTTCACTTGAGGAAAGACCTTCTTCTTTTACCTTATATTTTTTTATAAATTCCTCTTTTGGCAAGGTGGCTTCTTGCCCATATAGTTTGCTGACATTTACTTCATCTTTGGTCGTATTATTTGACAAATGAATCATCTCCGTTTTATATATTATAAAAAGTATACCACTAATTTAGAAAGATTACACAAAAATATAGAAAAAATATAAAAAATGTTGCACTTGCATATGAAAGATGTCATTTAATTGCATGGCAGTTAGGAAATGAGAATATAGAAAAATAGATGGAAAATATATTTATGACGAACAAGCTACACAATATGTGAATAATTCTCTAAGCAAAATGAAACAAGAGATAATAGATAAAAGAGATCCGTAATTCAAAAATTAGGAGTAGTATTACAATACTGCTCCTAAAACTAATATTCCTAAATTATCTTGATAAATTTCGTCAAATTGCGAAAGAGGTAAAGGGTTTTCACCAATACCTGCTTCAATGGTATAACCAGGTCTATTATAAGTTTGAATAAACCAATCCTTGTAACCAGCAAAACTAGAATTATAAGGAGTCTCAGCTAAAGTATAACCACTCGAATCAGCTAATTGTTCTCCAATAACAAGACTATTTGGTGGGTTAAAATTTTGGAATTGCCAATAAATTTCTTGCCCTTGTGTATGATAAGCTATTACCAATCTGAAATCATGTGATAGGGTAAAGTTGTAAATAGTTAAGGCCTCTGGCTCTGTTAAAGGTCCATAGCCTACAAAGTCTCGAGGGCTAGGACGAGTGAAACCTTGTGCGTATTTTATTTCTTTGGCGTTTTCCCATCCGTGCAGGAAATTGTAAGTTTAAATCCACACCTGTGAGGCTGATTAACTTCCATATATAAAAATTAATTAGGAAATATAAAAATATTTACAGTAATTATATATTAAATTAAGTCAAGGAAAGCTAT
The DNA here is from genome assembly GCA_947567695.1 of uncultured Clostridium sp. Lineage (GTDB taxonomy): Bacteria > Bacillota > Clostridia > TANB77 > CAG-508 > CAG-269. Next base: position 4,530 of record CANONT010000003.1, on the reverse strand, counting down.
TTCTGTACCAATATCTTTTATTCTAAAAAAATATACAAATATTAGAAAAAATGCTGACAAATCAAATTGAGCACGTTATACTACCAGTAAATTATAAATATGGAGGTAGTAAATATGTGTGAAATTGAAAAAGGAGTTTTAAATAATTTATTTGAAAGTAGAGAATCAAATTTATATGTATTAACAGAAATGGACAAAAAGCAAATTGAAAATTTAACAAAGGATAATGATACTTATGAGAAATTATTTAATATAATTAAGGAGCTATCAGATGATGCAAAAAAGTTGAATAAAGTGAGAGATAGTTTAGATAGTTATATAGATAGAATAAATATTGCAGGTTCCTATGAAAACGAAAAGTTCTATAAAATACGGATTTTCAGATGCAATTAATTTAATTTTAGACTGTGCAAAATTGCCAAATATGTCTGCAAAGAATTTTTAAAATATCAAAACAAATGTTTGACAAAGCAAAAAATATGTTATATAATGTGAAAAAATAAGAGTGGAGTGATACTATATGAAAAAGCAAAAAAAGTATAACATATATACAGATGCTAGTTTTGATGATAAAAGTAGTGTTGCAACATATTCAATTATAATAATGTCAGAAAATAAAATTTTAAAGTCATATTCCAAGAAGAGTAGAATAGAAATAAAAAATTCTACTGAAATTGAAGTATTTGCAGTATATCAAGCAATGAATTTGATTTTAAGTTGTTATATAAATAAAAGTGAAAGTCAAGTATTTTGCATAAATACAGATTGCACACAGGTACCAGCATTTTTTGAAAATAAAAACTATAAAATGAAAATATTTAAGCATAATGAAGATATAAAAAGAGATATGATAAAAACATATAATGTAATTTCTACAAAATTAAGTAAAAAGAATTGTAGTTTTTCATTAAAATGGATAACAAGAGATTTAAATAAAATAGCACATAAACAGACCTATAATATGCTAAAAAGAGTAAGAAAAGTAAATAAATTAAATATTTCAAAAGATGATGTACTAATTGATAAAAGAATATTTTGCGAAATTTTGACCAGTTTTGATAAAAAGCAATTATCAATTGTATTATATTTATTAAATAATGTAGGACAAGATAACTTGATACTAACAACTCAAAAAGCACTTGCTGAGAATTTAAATGTTTCAATTTCAGTAATAAATAAAACGATTAAAGAATTAAATCAATTGAAGATAATAGAGAAAGTAAAAAATGGAAAGTATCTACTTTTAATATGATAATTATATTATTTGAAAATATTTTTTTCGTAAATATTAGTACTGATATGGAAAAAAGTTAGAAGATGTGGTAATATATTTTTGTAATAACATTAGGGAAAGGATGATGATATTTTGAAAAATAATATATTAAAAGCAATTATTAATTTAGTGCAAACACCTACATTTGAATTAAAAGAGTTTTATAATACTCATAATAGAGCAAATAGTATGGGAGATGCTTTAGAAGAATATATTAAAGATATTTTTGCAGGCACTTATGCTATTACAGATGAACAAAAAAGATTAGAAATGATTAGTGAAACATTTTGTTATTTGGGAAACAACTCTAATCCACCAGATGCAATGCTAAGAAATGGAGATGCTATTGAGGTCAAAAAGATAGAAAATAGCAATTCATCTTTGGCTTTAAATTCTTCATATCCAAAACATAAATTATTTGCTGATAGTACAATGATAAGTAATCATTGTAGAGATGCTGAAGAATGGAATGAAAAGGATATAATATATGCAGTTGGTGTAGTGGATGAAAACAAATTAATGAATTTAAGTTTTGTATATGGATTGGATTATTGTGCTAGTGAAGAAACATACACTAAAATAAAAACAAAAATCAAAGATGGAGTAGAGGCTATACCTGGAGTTGAATTTGCAGAAACTAGAGAATTAGGTAGAGTAAATAAAGTTGATCCATTAGGCATAACATATTTAAGAGTTCGTGGTATGTGGGGAATAGAAAATCCATGGACAGTTTTTAAATATGTATATGAAAAAAATTTAGAAAAAGAATTCAATTTTTTTGCAATTATAAATGAAGAAAAATATGCAGATTTTAGTAAAGAAGATAGAAAAGAATTTGAAGATTTTATAAGAAATAGTGAGTTGACTATGGCAAAAATAAAAATTAAAAATCCAGACAATCCAGCAATACTAAATGAAGCATATATAATAACATATAGTAAATAGGAGGAAACATGAAAGTTATTAGTCTTTTTTCTGGGGCTGGGGGATTAGATTTAGGATTTGAAAAAGCAGGCTTTGAAATAGAATGGGCAAATGAATTTGACAAATCAATTTGGGAGACATATGAAAAGAATCATAGCAATTATTTAGATAAAAGAGATATAAGAAAAATACCATTAAATGAAATACCAGAATGCGATGGAATCATTCGGTGGTCCTCCATGTCAAAGTTGGAGTGAAGCAGGAGCATGCAAGGGTATAGAAGATGATAGAGGAAAACTATTTTATGAATTTATTAAAATTCTAAATGATAAAAAACCAAAATTTTTTGTAGCAGAGAATGTATCAGGAATGCTAGCAGAAAAACATAAAACTGCAGTTCAAAATTTTATAAAAATGTTTAAAGAAACAGGATATAATGTTAATCTATATTTGGTAAATGCTGCTGATTATGGTGTACCACAAGATAGAAAAAGGGTATTTTACATAGGCTTTAAAGATGATTTAGATATTGACTTTAAATTTCCAAAACCATTAGGAAAAAAAATAAACTTAAAAGATGCTATTGGAGATTTGCAAGATACTGCTATACCAGCACTAGAAAAAAATAAAACCAATGGTGTATATTGTAAGTTTCCTAATAATGAATATATGATAGGTGGATTTTCTACTATATATATGTCAAGAAATCGTGTTAGAAGTTGGGATGAACCATCATTTACAATACAAGCTGGAGGTAGACATGCACCAATACATCCGCAAGCACCTAAAATGACATTTGTAGAAAAAAATAAAAGAGAATTTGTAAAAGGAAAAGAAGATTTATATAGAAGATTAACAGTAAGAGAATGTGCAAGAATTCAAACATTCCCCGATAGTTTTAAATTTTATTATACAGATGTAGCTGATGGGTATAAAATGGTAGGCAATGCAGTTCCAGTAAGATTAGCAAATGTAGTTGCTAATGCCATAAAAGATAGTTTAGGAAGTCAAATAAGTTTTTGAGAAGAAACATAGTATAAAAGTTTAATATAATTATTTTTATGTTTATACATTAATTGTAGAAATTTTATACGAAATATGGTAAAATATGTAATAATCAGAAACAATACTAAAGAAAAGTAGAATATTATACTACTTTTCTTTATATATAGGGGGATATAAAATTGGAAGAAACGATAGAATTTTATGGATTTAGAGGTAATATTATTTTTCCTGATCAAGTTACATTATTTAGCCTTGGTTTTGAAAATAAGTCAAAAGATAAAAATCAAGTTTTTAAAAACTTCTTTGAAGAGTTAAAAGAAAATGGTAGAGTGGATTCAGAATATCAAACAAGAAGATATTATTTGATTTTTATCAATCAATATGATTCTATTGTTCATTGTCAATTAGCAAGGGAAAGAATCTCTGATAAATATGAAATGACTAAAGAGAAAATAGTTGGAACAAAGGATAAAGATTATCCTTTTATAAATGTTTTTATTGAATTAGAAACACAAAAATTTTTAATAGAATATAAGAGTACAATTTTTGAAAATTATAGTACATGTGGTGATGTTATTCAAAATATAATGAATAAATATTTAAAAGCAATAGATGCAACGATAGATATTAATCAAATTATAGAAGAACAGGAATTCTGGAATTTTTTTGACAATGACAATGAAGTAAAAAATTTGAATTTTAGCTTAACAGTACCGAATTTATTTGATGCAAGTAATGATGCTACTAATTTTTTAAATGATGCTAGAGATAATGTTGGAGCTAGTAATGTTTCTCTGAATTTCTCTAATTCTGAAGGAAAATTAAGACCAAATAAAAATGGAATAGAATCATTTGTAAAATATACAAGTGCTGGTGGAGGAATATGGCATATAAGTTATAAAGACAAAAATGGCGAAACAAGAAAAGTTAGCAGTAAACAAAAGAGTAAAAAAATCTGTATGAGATTTTTTAAAGATGAAATAAATAATTTAGAAAATGATAAAATTAATTTAATCAAATTTGAAATGCAAAAGATAGAAACCATAGAAAAATTTAAGGAGGAATCTAATGAAAAAAAAGATAATGATAATTAGTGCAATTGTAATTATAAGTTTTTTTATAGCTTCCACAGCAAATGCATTTATTGTAAATGTAGAAGCATTAATACCATTTCTTTTTACAATATTAGGTTTAAGTATAACTGCGTATACTTTTATTTATGCACCTATTTCTGAAATTCTAAAAAAAGAAACTATGCAAAGTGATGAATCAAAGGGGTATGTAAAATAAAGTGTGTAATGTCGAAATTTGATAGAGAAATTACTATG
>CANONT010000002.1 GCA_947567695.1 uncultured Clostridium sp. | reverse complement strand
GGAATTATAAATGAAAATCCAGAATATTTAAGAAAAGGAATGTTTGACTGGACAGATGAAGAAGAAACAAGTTTTTATCATGAAAACATTGAAAAATTTGCTAAAAAGCTAAAGCCTTTAGAAAATTCATCTTATTACATAAATAAGTTAAAAGAAGATGGACATGAAGTATATATTATAACTGGAAGAAATAATGGAGAATATGCAAATCCTTATGAATTAACTGTTGAATGGCTAAATAAGTATAATATTGTTTATGATAATCTAATATTTACAGATGCCTATGACAAACATTCAAAAACAGTAGTATGTTTAGAAAATAATATTGACTTAATGATTGAGGATAGTACAAGAATAAGTTTAGATTTAATAAATAATGGTATTAAAGTTTATACAATGAATACAAGATATAACCAAAAAAAACAAACATTAGACAGAGTTTCAAAATGGGAAGAAATATATGAAAGAATATCCAAATTAAATAAAAAAGAAGCTAATCAAAAAGTAAATGTTATTTTAGATACAGATATTTACAATGAATGTGATGATCAATTTGCTCTTTCCTATTTACTAAAATCACAAGATAAATTTAATATTGAAGCAATTACAGTAGCCCCTTATCATCATGATAATAATATCTCTATTGAAGAAGGAACAGACAAAAGTTATAGCGAAATCATTAAAATATGTAATTGGTTAAATTTTGACTGGGCTAACAAAGTATTTAAAGGCTCAACAGATTATGTCGTAAATGGCTATAATAAAGAAAATAATGCAGTAAATAAAATAATTGAAATTGCAAATAAAAATGATAAAACATATATTTTAGCAATAGGAGCAATAACAAATATAGCCATTGCTCTAAAAAAAGAACCTAAAATAATTGATAAAATTGAAGTTATTTGGCTTGGAGGAAATAGCTTTCTAAGTAAAGATAATAAAGAATTTAATTTTAAACAAGATATACAAGCTGTAAGAACTGTTTTTGAATCAAAAGTAAAATTAACTATTGTACCATGTAAAAATGTAGCATCAAATTTAAGAACTTCAATATATGAACTAGATCATTTCTTAAAAGGAAAAAGTGAATTATGTGATTATCTATGCCAAAGATTTTATAATGATGGTGTACATGGTATTCAAGAAAGAAGAGTTATTTGGGATATTAGTGTTATAGCATATATGATTAATAAACAATGGTTTGAAACAAAAGAAATTAGTTGTCCAAATATTAATGATGATACATCTTATGAACTAACAGAAAACAACCATAAAATAACAATTGTTAACTATTTGAATGTTGATAAAATATATAAAGATTTATTTAAGAAATTAGGAGAATAAAAATGATATTTAGCATATTAGCATTTATAGCATTAATAGTAAGTATTTGTATAAAAGAAAGAAAAAAGTCATTAATAGTGCAATCCATAAACTGTCTATTTGAAGCAATTTATGATTTTATTATTTATGCATACACAGGAGCTATTTTAAGTGTAATTAATTTTATAAGAACATTCTTGTTTATAAATAAATCAAAATTTAATAAGACAATTTATTTATTAATTTTATTATTTTTTGAGAGTATTATTATAATTAATTGTATATTAACTTGGAATGGATATATATCATTATTACCAACTATTGGTTCTATCATTAGAACATATTGTTTATGGCAATCAAACATGAAATTAGTTAGAATTTCTGGAATAACAACAGGAATATTATATGGATCATACTATATTTATTATAATAGTTGGTTTATGGTATTAGGAGATTTTATATTATTGGTTACAGGAATTTATGCATTATGGCAAAACGATATTAGGAGGGAAAATAAAAATGAAATTATATGTAATTAGACATGGATTAACAAAGTGTAATGTTGAGAAAAAATATAATGGAAGATATGATGAAGATATTATTGAAGAAGGAATAAATCAAGCAATAAAGGCAAGTCACATTGTAAAAGATTTGAATATTGATTTAATTATTTGTTCCCCTATGAAAAGAACAAAACATACCATGGAATTAGTAAATGTAAACAACATAGATGTAATATATGATGATAGATTAATGGAAAGAGATAATGGAAAACTTACACTAACAAAAATAGATGAATATTATAATAATGAATACTATAATTACTATTCAACAAAACCAGTTGAAGGACTTGAAACTCTACCACAGCTATTTACTAGAGTTCATTCATTTTTAGATGAAATTAAGATTAAATATAGTGATAAAAATATATTATTAGTTACACATGGAGCTGTTGCAAGAGCCATACAATTTTATTTTGAGAAAATGCCAAAAGATGGAATGTTGCTAAATGTGAGTGGACAGAAAAACTGTGAAATAAAAGAATACGAAATGTAAGGAGAAATGTATGAAGTTAACAAGTAATCAAGCATTGCAATTGCTAGAAAATTTTAGAGGAACAACTCAAAGTGATAAATGGATAGACCATTGTATTTGTGTAGGAAATACAGCAGGAAGAATTGCTAAAGCTTTAACTGAAAAAGGTTTTAATGTAGATGTTGATAAATCAATAGCACTTGGGTATGTTCATGATATTGGTAAGTATAGTGTTAAATTTGAAAAACATGAAATAAAAGGTTATGAATTTTTAAAAGAAAAAGGATTTGATGAAGATTATTGTAATATCTGTTTAACACATTCATTTTTGAATAATGATATTATTTGTGTAGCTGGAGGAGTTCCAGATCCTAATGAGAATCCATTTTTAACAAATTTTATAAAAAATCATATATACAAAATAGAAGAAAAAATAGTAAATTTGTGTGACTTAATGTGTCCTCAAGGCAAAAAAGTTTTTACAATTGATAAACGATTAATCGATATTATGATTAGACATCGGTGCTTATGAAAATACACAATATCATATTAAAGAAACCTATAAATTAAAAGCATATTTTGATGATTTATTAGGATATAATCTTTATGATTTATTTCCAGAAATAAAAGAAAATTTATAAAACAAAATTAAAGTGGATATATTTTTCTCCCCTAATCATTGAAAAGTAAGCCTTAAAAAAATTTGCATGTATATATTTTTAAAACAAATAAAATATTATATAATTACTTTAGTAACAATTAATATTCCGATTGCTACTACAAAACTATATAAAAAAATAAGTAAACACATTTTGAACTAAAATGAATAAATATAAATTATCTTCGGACAATTTATATTTATTTTTTTCGTTCATAAACTTATGTAGAAGGTGATTCAATGCAAAAAAATTCAATACAACCTAAAGTAACAAATATATATGATGAAAATGACTTAACACTTACAGAATTAATGCAAGAATGGTTAAATGAAAATTATTTTTTTTGGAATTTAAATAATGATAAAAATGAAATAAAATATAAAGGTATAAATAAATAGTTATCGTAAATTTAAACTCTTAGAAAGGAGGCTAAATGCAAGAGTTAAACTATAACTTTCCTCCTACTTATTTTAAAGTAGGAATTTACACAAGACTTTCAAGAGAAGACGAAAAAGACAAAGAATCTGAAAGTATTGATACACAAAAAAAGTTACTAACTAATTATATAAATAGTCAGGGCTGGACTTTATTTAAAATATATGTAGATGATGGATTTACTGGTACAAATTTTAATAGACCAGATTTTAAAAATTTAATAAATGATATTGAACTTGGAAATGTAAATTTAGTCATCACAAAAGATTTATCAAGACTTGGCAGAGATTACATTGAAACAGGTTATTATTTAGAAAAATACTTTCCATTAAAAAATGTAAGATATATTGCTTTAAATGATGGAATTGATACATTCGATAATAACAATACCAATAATGATATGACACCATTTAAATCTGTTTTTAATGATATGTATGCAAAAGACATTTCAAAAAAAGTTCGATCTAGCTTACTAACAAAAGCATCTAGCGGACAAAACATAAAATCTTTTTTACCTTATGGTTATAAAAAAGATGAAAAGGACAAGAATATCATTTTAGTAGATTATGAAGTCTCTCCTATTGTTCAAAAAATATTTGAAATGTATTATGCTGGAAACAATAAAACTGAAATATGTAGATATCTAAATACAAATAAAATACTAACACCACTTGCCTATAAAAGAAAAACTACAAACTATTATAATCCAAACAACAAAACAAATTTATGGAGTACAACCATGATTTCTAAAATTCTTAGAGATAGAATTTATACAGGTGATTTAGTACAACATAAATATAGCAAACTAAATTATAAAACAAAAAAAATTATTGATGTACCAAAACATCAACATATCATTATTGAAAATAATCACAACCCAATTATTGATAGAAATATTTTTAATAGTGTTCAAATTATGCTTGATAAAAAATCAAATGAATGGAATTATACCGCTTCTTCTCCTCATTTATTACAAGGTCTAGTTTTATGCAAAAAGTGTAAATCAAAAATAACCTATAATAAAAATCATGGAAAATATTTTAGATGTATTTGTTCTTCTTATAAAAGAAATGGTAGCAAATTTTGCTCAAATATCCATTTAAGAGAAGATACTTTAATTGATAGTGTAATTACTAGTCTAAAAGAAAATATTGCTAATTTCCTAAAATACGAAGAATTAGAATATATCTGTTCTAACACTCAAACAGATAATAAAAAATTAGATTATTTAGATTCTAAAATAGCTGAAAAAGATAACTTAATTCAATCTTTATATGAAGATAAAGTAAAAGGAATTATTACAGAAGATCTATTTATTAAACTTTCTAAACAATATGAAACAGATAAAAAATCTTTACAAAATCGAGTTCAAAAGGAAAAAACTATTAGCAAAAATACGCTAAAAAAAGAAGAATTAATTAATAATACAAAAGAATTATTAGAATTTAATGAAAATAACATAGATAGAAATTTACTTTTAAAATTAATTGATAAGATTGAAATAGATGATAGTAATATTGATATTTATTATAAATTCAAAGCCATTTAAAGTTTTAAAGTCAAACTTCTAATAAATTCACAATAAAGATTGTAAATTCAAGTTAAACTTGCTATAATAAATACATAAATTAAAAAGAAAGGAGCTGATGTTTATGTCTGAAGCACAAATCCAAGCAATTAAAGATGTAATCAAAATGACACCACGACTTAATACAGAATGTCTAAACTCTATTAAAATTCTAATGGAAAAAGCAATTGATTCTGAACTATTAAGGTTAGAGCCCACTGTCATTTTAGAAAACATGGATATTACAGAAAAAGTAATGTATTTAGACTATTTAACAGAAAGCAAAGATACTAAAGAAAAAGAACTAAAAAATGCAGTATCTTTTGAAGAAATCTTACAAAGAGAGGGTTTTAGAGTTTAAATTACTCCCAAACCAAACGAAACCCATGGTTCTTCTAACCATCTCCACTTGTTACAAGGGTAATTAATGGTAAGAGGTCCATAAACTTTTTGATATTTATCTTTTAGATCTTTCACTATTTTGCAATATTTTCTATGCAAGCAAAGAGCTTTTTCATCCTCTGGGTGTGTATCAAGATATAATGCTAATTCTGTAATAGCAAAATCATAGCATCTAATTTGTTGTATCATTTCTCTTCTAGCTTCGCAATCAACTGTTCTTTCTTCTTCACATTCACAATGGCATACACAATTTTGATCCATCATTTCGTGGCAACCGCAATTTCTATTTTCTTCTAACGACATTGATTACACCCCTTTCCAATTTTATTTGTTTCCTTAATATATTTAATTTCTTCCATAGATTGGCAAGGAACATAAGGACTAACTAATTCAGGGAAGATCGTTCCCATTTTTAGACCAACACATGGTTTGAAAGTTTTATCCATATATTGAAAAGGTACATAGCTTTGAGCTAACATTGGGTTTTCTGGGAATACATTGTATTCTTCATCAAAACCGCAGTCACAACTATTGGCATAATCTTCATAAGAAACTACATCATTACATTGATTTTCTATCATGTCATTTTGTAATTCACATGAATCATTTTTGTAACTATTATTCATACAATAACATTTTCTTCTAAACATCTTTTTTCCTCCTTTTACTACATAATATGATTTATTTTTTAAAACGACACAAAAAATCATTTTAATTTGCTATGATTAGATTTTAATAAGGAGATTAAGGACATGTAAAACAAAAAGAACTTAGTATGGTTTCTAAGTCCTTTTATAATTCAATATAATTATCATTACAAATCTGTAGTAAGCGATTCATGATAGCAATTCCTAAACCTTCTTTAGCAACCCCTTCGATGAATATCATGTCAGGAGAAAGGGAGGAAGCTTTTTGTAGAGAAGAGAAAAGCTTTTTTGTATAATTCTCTAAATCACTTTTTGAGGCAATATCAATCACATTTTTTATGTTTTTTTGATTTTGGTAATATTTTGCATTTTCTGTACAACAAAGAATCACACAATGGGAATAGTTTTCGCTAGAAGAAAGAATTGTATGTATCATTTTTTGTGGATCTTTACTATATATTAAGGTGGATTTTACATCTAATTGATAATGCTTCATATTAGAACTTGGTAAAATTTGGCTTTCGTTTTCTTCTAAAATTACATTGCCAGCAATTCTTTTTATTTGTTCAGGGGTGATAAATCCAGGTCTTAAAATATGAGCAACTTCATCGATTACTCTTACAATGGTTGATTCCATTCCAATTTTGCTTTCTCCACCGTCAATAGCAAAATCTAATTGACCAGAAAATTCATCTATGACATTAGCAAGATTGGTTCCACTCAGTTTGCCAGAGATATTGGCACTTGGGGCAGCAAGGGGAACCCCTGCTAATTGTACTAATTTTTGGGCAATACTACTATCTGGCATACGAATGCCTACTAAATCAGAATTGGCTGTCACAATATTAGGAACGATTTTTTTTCTTTTTAAAATAATAGTAAAGGGTCCAGGAAAAAAAGTTTGCATAAGTTTGTGTTCCATAGGAGATATGTCTTGTGTAATTGCTTCTACCATTGCCATATTACTTACTAATAAATTGGTTGGATTTTTTCTGTCTCTTTTCTTTATTTCATAAATTTTTTTAACCGCTTTTTCGTCTAAACCATTTGTGCCAATTCCATATACTGTTTCAGTGGGGAATAGGACAATACCACCGTTTTTTAGAATGGTTGCTATTTTTTCTAATTCGTGTTCTTGGTAACCATTTCGTACATCTAAATATTTTTCCATTTGATAACCTTCTTCTTTAAATTTGTTCTATTATATAATGAAAAGAAATTTTTTTCAATATTTGGTATAATTCAAGTTGTTGTAAAAAGCTATATAATACGATATAATAGCATAAAAAAATAGGGAGTGAAAGATGAAACAAAAAGTAAAACAAAAATTAAGAGAACTAGCAGATCCAAAATATAAAGAATTTCATAGTGGTCTATGTCCAGGAACTGATAATATAATAGGAGTAAGAGTGCCAGTTTTAAGAAACTATGCCAAGGAATTACTCAAGGAATATGAAATAGAGGAATTATTAAAACAAATGGATAGCCAATATTATGAAGAGATTATGTTACAAGGAATGTTGATAGGGCTAGCTAAGCAAGATTTTGAAACAAGGCAAAAACAAATAAAAGAATTTGTACCCAAAATTGATAATTGGGCAATTTGTGATGTTTTTTGTGCTGGATTAAAAGCAACCAAGAAGAATAAACAAGAAATGTGGAGTTTTCTTCAAAAATATTTAACATCAAAGCAAGAATTTGAGATCCGTTTTGGCATTGTTATGATCTTAGATTATTACATAGAAGAAGATTATTTGGATAAAGATTTCAAAATTTTTGATTCGATTACAAGTCAAGCTTATTATGTACAAATGGCAGTGGCTTGGGCAATATCCGTCAGCTTGATTAAATTTTATGACCAAACTATCAAGTATTTGGAAACTGCCAATTTAGATGATTTTACTTACAATAAAGCATTGCAAAAAGCAATCGAGTCTTATCGAATTACAGATGAAAGAAAATACATATTAAGGAAAATGAAGAGGACCTAGTAAACTAGGTCCTTGTAGACATTTTAATGTTACTTAAATAGTATCCATTTCCTTTTGTTTATTAGATGCTTTTGTAAATATTTCTATGCTTTTATCGGTCAGTGAATAGATTTCATCATCTATTCTTTCAAGAAGCCCATATTTTATCAGTTTTGTAATACGTTGCTTAGAAAGAAATACATTTGGCAGATGGATTTCTTTTGGGAAAATCTCTTGTAGATTTTGAGAAACTTCTTCTGTCCTGTCAACATCTAAAGCATTTAATTGCTCATAGATGCTTAATAGAAGAGTTCGCAGAATTCCTTTTGAAATCTGGTAATCGGTTGCAATTGGATCCAAAGTGTAATCGGCATTGAATGGCCGAACATCTTGTAATTGTAACATATCTGTCCCTCCTAAAAATGTGATATTTTAAAATATAGCATAATACTTGCTAAAAATCAACTTGAAAAAAATAAAATAGTATAAATTAATAAAAACTATTTGCTAAAATAAAGTTTTATGATATAGTAGGAATACAGACAAAAAAGTGAGGAGAAAAACCATGGAAGAAGAAAGAAAAGAAGTTGAAAAGGCACAAAAGCCAAAAAAAAGAATGTCAAAAGAAGAAAAGAAGAAGAAGAAAAAGATTATAACAAGAACGTTTTTTACTATGATAGCCATTATAATAGTAATATTTGTGGGGCTTATTGTAAATGACTATATTATATTAGATAACAAAAAAACGAACTTAGTCATTAACAATAAAAATGTCACATCTAATCTAAAAAATGATATTTTAATAGAAGATGACATTATTTACCTATCCAAACCAGATGTTGCTAACTTTTTTGACAAATATATTTATGATGAAAAAGAAACAAACCAGATCATAACAACGTATGGAAAAAAAATAGCAACCATTGGATTTGAAGAAAATATCATTATGATAAATGGATCAGAAAAGAGAATTTATGCTCATGCCATTCAAAAAGATGGGATAGAATATTTGCCAATTTCTGAAATGAAAGATGTTTATGATATAGAAATTCAAAACATAGAAAAGACCAATGTAATTACCATGGATTCTATGGATAGAGAACAAAAAAGAGCAATTGTGTCTTCTAATTTGCCAGTCAAAGCTTCGACTAATATAATAGCTAAAACAACCGATCGAATCAAAAAAGGAGATAGTGTTTTGGTAGTATCTTCGGATCAAGGCTATACAAAAATCCGAACTGAAAATGGAAAAGTTGGCTATGTCAAATCAGACAAATTAGAAAACGAATATGTCGTTCGAGAAGCTATGATAGAAGAAAAACAAGTACAAGGAAAAATTAATTTAATTTGGGACTATTACTCTAAGTATGGTTCAGCACCAGATAGAAGTGGGACAAGCATAGATGGTGTTAATGTTGTGTCACCAGCATTTTTTTATTTAGATGAAAAAGGCAATCTAAAAGAAAATATAGGAAATAAAGGAAAAGCCTATATTGAGTGGGCTCATAAAAATGGATATAAGGTTTGGCCAATGGTTTCCAATGCAGAGGTAGCAACTAAGAGTTTATCCATTACATCGAATATTATGAATAGTTATGAAAAAAGGCAACAATTGATAGAAGAGCTAGTAAATGCTTGTGTGAAATATAAATTAGATGGTATCAATGTGGATTTTGAAAACATGAAACAAGAAGATAAAGATATGTATTCGAGATTTATTATAGAATTAACCCCTAGACTAAAAGAAATAGGACTTGTTACTTCTGTTGATGTAACAGCGCCGGATGGAGGAGAAACATGGTCTATGTGTTTCGACAGACATGTCATAGGAAATGTAGCAGATTATATTGTATTTATGGCTTATGATGAATATGGCGTTTCAAGTACAAAACCAGGAACAACCGCAGGATATGATTGGGTAAAATTAAGTTTGACAAAGTTTTTACAAACCGAAGAAATTGAGGCAGATAAAATTATTTTAGCAGTTCCATTTTATACAAGAGTTTGGACAACAGATAGCACAGGAAAATCAACTAGCAAAACAGCTAGTATGAAAAGCTTGAATGATATTCTACCAGATGATGTAGAGAAAAAATGGGATGAGGATTTAAAACAAAATTATGTGGAATATACAGAAGATGGAAATAAGAAACAAGTATGGATAGAGGATTTAGACTCTTTAAAGGCTAAGATTTCATTGATTATGGATCATAATTTGGCTGGAATTGGTTGTTGGCAAAAAGGAATGGAAACAGATGATGTTTGGGGAATGATCAAGGAAGCATTGGATTAACAAGAAGAAAGTATCATAAAAAATATATTGAAAAGTTAGTGATAAAAAATAAAACGAGGAGAAAAATGGAAAGCGAAAAACTAAAGAGAAGAAAAGTAATGTTAACAAATAATATTTTACCATATTTTATAGGATTATCAGATGATTTAATGTTTTATATTGCAATCAGTACATTATTTTTAACAGTAGTAAAAGGATTATCAGCATCCCAAATATCATTCCTAACAACAATTTCAACACTATCATGTATATTACTACAAGCACCAGCCTTAAAAATAATACGCAAAATAGGAAACACAAAATCAATTAGATTAGGAACCATCATGTTGTTGAGTAGTGCACTATTAATAACCTTTAGTAATAATTATAGTATTATCATATTAGGATATATCTTATATCAACCATCTTTCTTATTTAAAAAGATGGAACATGTTGTATTAAAAAACAACTTGACGTATCTTAATAAAAAAGATGACTATATAAAACTATCCAACAAAACACATACTATATATGCAGTGATAACAACGGTTATAGCTCTTATGGCAGGAGCTATATTTGCCATGAATCATTATATGCCAATGTATCTATGCATTGGCATTTGTATCATAAATATTTTAATGTCATATTGTATCTTTGACATTAGAGAAAATGTACAAGAAGAAACAGTAACTAACGAAAATAAAGAAAAAATTAAATTTCCCAAAATGGTAATGACAATTTTCCTATCCTTTGCACTGCTATATCCAACCATAAATATAGGACAAAACAATACTACATTATTCATACAATATAATCTTCAAGAGTACTTTGATGTAGGATTAACAGCCACTTATTTAAGCTTTATTGTAGTATCATCGCGTTTTGCTAGAATTTTTGGAAATATCATATTTGGAAAATTATATAAGAAATTTAAAGATAAAGTAAATTTAATCTTGCCAACAATAGCAATCATAGCATTTGCCTGTGTCATAATAGGAAGCTGTTTCCAATCTGTTATGATCCTTAAATTCATATTTATGACAATAGGATTTGATTTAATATTAGCGGTAAGAGATCCTTTTGATACCTATACAAGTGACTTATTACTAAAAAATACTAAAGTAGAACAACAACAAAAGGCAATATCCTATTTACAATTATCAAGAAGAATTGTAGAAGCTAGTATAAGTCTAATATTTTCAATATTATTAATAAAGATTGACTTGTTCTATATCATTTTATGCTTAATGATTTTAGCTATTGTTGGTCTCATCATAAATAGCAAACTATATAAAATGATTCAATAAGCGTGGCAACTTTGGCGACTTTGGGACAGGCACAAACTCGCCACTTTTGTCTAGTTTGGAGAAAGGTCTTGAGTTTTTTGATAGGGATAGGAAAAGGAGAAAAAGAAAAGTGAAAAGCGATAGAAAGGATTATCCAAGACCACAATTTGTAAGAAAAGATTGGCAAAACTTAAATGGAGAATGGGATTTTATTTTTGATGATAACAAGCAAGGAGAGTTGAAACAGTATTTTTTACATTTTCCAGAAGCCAACAAAATAAAGGTTCCTTTTACTTATGAGACTAAATTAAGTGGAATAGAAGATGAAACCATTCATGAGGCGGTTTGGTATCATAGAAAGTTTTTGCTAACAAAAGAACAATTACAAGACAAATCCATGATTTTGAATTTTGAAGGAAGTGACTATATAACAAAAGTATGGATTAATGGTAACTACATAGGTGAAAATGTAGGGGCTTATTCAAGATTTTCTTTTGAGATAGAAGATTATGTTGTAGAAGGGGAAAATGAGATAACAGTAAAGGTAGAGGATTCTTTATCAAAAGATCAACCAAGAGGAAAACAAAGGTATAAGAAAGAGAGTTGGAAAAACAAAACAATTTTATAGAAATCGAAATATCATTTAAGGGAAAAATGTTAAACAACAAGAAAGTGTTGTTAAGCAACCGATATCAAGAAGTCGAAATGAATATGATAAAAGAAGGGAAAGAAGAAACTGTACAAGAATGGTCCGTGGATTCTCCTAATTTATATGATATTCATTATAAGTTATATTCTAATAATATCATGATGGATCGTGTAGCTTCTTATTTTGGAATAAGAGATATATCAATTAAAGATAATAAAATACTTTTAAATGGGAAGCCTTTGTATTTAAAGTTAATATTAGATCAAGGATATTGGAAAGAATCTCATTTAACACCTCCAACAGAAGAAAGTAGCATAAAAGATATTGATAGTTTTTTAGCATTAGGATTTAATGGCATTAGAAAACATCAAAAAATAGAAGATGAGAGATTTTTATATTGGTGTGATGTAAAAGAGGTATTGGTTTGGAGTGAAATGGCAAATTGTTATCGATTTAATGATGGTTCACTAGAGAATTTTACCAAGGAATGGATAAAAGTTGTCAAACAAAATTGTAATCACCCTTCTATCATGGCATGGGTTCCTATTAATGAATCATGGGGCGTACCAGACGTTAGTGTTTCCAAAAAACAACAAAATTTTGTTAATAGCTTATATTATGTGACAAAAGCTATAGATGACACAAGACCAGTCATTTCAAATGATGGTTGGGAACATACTTTATCTGATATCATAACGATACATGATTATAAACAAGATGAAGAATTACTAGAACAAGAATATATCGATGAAAATCAATCTGTATTGAATAATTTAAAAGAATACAATGGCAAACATAGATTATTTGCAAATGGCTACAAGTATAAAGGACAACCAGTTATTATGAGTGAATATGGTGGGATTGCAATTGATTCCAAAGAAGGTTGGGGATATGGAAAGCAAGTAAAAGATAAAAAAGAGTTGATGGATCGTTTTAGAAAACTTACAAAAGCAGTTAATAGAATTCCTTATCTATCAGGATATTGCTATACCCAATTAACAGATGTTCAACAAGAAATAAATGGATTAATGACTGCAGAAAGAAAATACAAGGTAGACCCAAACATAATAAAAGACATATTGAAAAATCAGGGAAAAAAATAAAAAATTTAGTAAAACAATACAAAAAGGAGATGTTGAATGAATACGGATTCAAAGGGATCAAAAATACCCACATTTTTAAAAGAAATGATAGAAGAGCAATATGGCAAACCAATAGCAGAAAAAATCTTGGAAGGCTATCAAACTAAGAGAAACACCACCTTTCGTGTGAACACATTAAAAAGTGAAGTAGCGGAAATCGAAGATATTTTGAAAGAAAATGACATAGAGTATGAAAAAGTAGAATGGAGTAATACAGCCTTTATCTTAAAAAATGTCTCTGAAAAAGAAATTAGAAATTTAGAAATCTATCAAGAGGGAAAAATCTATTTACAAAGTTTATCTTCTATGTTACCACCTATTATCTTACAACCAAAAGAAGGAGCCGATATATTAGATATGGCAGCGGCACCAGGAGGGAAAACAACACAAATAGCAGCAATGACTAACAATAAAGCAAATATCACAGCATGTGAAATCAATAAAATTCGAGCAGAACGCCTGCAATACAACCTAGAAAAACAAGAAGCTAAGGTATATGTTATGACACAAGATGCCAGAAAAATAGATGACTTTTTTTCCTTTGATCAAATCTTGTTAGATTCACCATGTAGTGGAAGTGGAACCATCCAATTACATTGGCAAGATGACAAACGAAATCATAAATTAGAAGAAACTTTTACTGAAAAATTAGTGCAAAAATCAGTAGAAACGCAAACAACATTATTAAAAAAAGCAATCCATTTGTTAAAACAAGGAAAAGAAATGGTATACTCAACTTGCTCTATTTTAGCAAATGAAAACGAGGACATCGTTCAAAATATGCTAAAACAAGGAAATGCAGAAATCGTACCAATTGAATGTAAAGGAATTGATCAGCTTCCGCTTCTTCCAACCAAAATAAAAGGCACCTTATGCGTATGTCCAAACCAACTTTACGAAGGTTTCTTCATTGCGAAAATCAAAAAATTGTGATGAGGTACTTTCTGGGACAGTCCCCAATTATCCCTCTAGGTGTGTTTTGGGACAGGCACAAACTCGCCATGCCACTCAGGTTGTTTAACAAGAAAGAAGGAGATTTTATGTATTACGTTTATATGCTGAGGTGTGAAGATCATTCTATCTACACAGGGATTACGACAAATGTAGAACATAGAATGGAAGAACATTTTAGTAAAGTGAATTGTGCCAAATATACTTATAGTCATACTGCTAAAAAGTTAGAAGCTGTATGGCAAACAGATGATAGGGTATTGGCTTCTAAGTTAGAGTATCGAATTAAAAAGTTGACAAAAGTTCAAAAAGAAGAACTGATTGTTAAGAATAATTTAGATAAGTTTTGGCAAGAAAAATTGGATTGTGAAAGATATAAGAGGCTAGAAATTTAAGTAAAAGTATAGAAATCAATATAAAATTTCTATACTTTTAGAATTCCAAAGTTTTCTGAACTTCTTACTATAGAAAGAGTTTCATTTAGTTTAGTGGAATGGTATTGTAAATACTAGCAATATTCCCTGTTTGTTCTGCGGTTGTGACAATGATTGGATAATAGTTATTTTTTGCCATCCATTCGTATACTTCAAAAGAATGATTGCAACTCATGGTGTAAGCATCTTTTAAAAATTGTCTTAAATTAGGATTGGTAACTTCCATAGAAGCAATGGCATATTCTTTACCGGCTCTTTTTAGTGTTAAGAAATAGGATAAAGCAATTTCTCGATCGGTTAGTTTTGTCACGTTTGTATTGACTGTGATAGGTTGGGCTGGTTTTGTCTCATTGACATCTTCTGTGAAAATAGATGTGTTTAATTGTGGGACATTTAGTTTTCCTGTTGCTGTTTCAACATTTTTTACAAATTCTACTTTTCTGTTGTAATCTTCAACATGGATTGGAAAATGGGTATTTAATAAAGATTTTAATTCCTCGTCTGTTATTTGATTACGAAATAAAGACATACAGGTAATGGTGTTGACACAACTTGTTATTAGTTCATTTAAATAGCTTAATTCGCATATTGTTAATTTCATAAAATCACCTCCAAATATATATGAAATAGTATGACCCAATTTTAAAGAAAATATAATGCTTTTTGTCATAAAAAATAGAAAAAAGGGTGGATTTTTTTTTAATAGATGTTATAATGGACAAAGCAAAAATTAATTTTTTGAACTAGAAACTTTTCAATGAAATTATACTTTAGAAAAAAATGAGATAAAAGTAATAACAGAGGAGAAACGGTTAAAAGAATGGAAGAAACATTAAGCGTAAAAAAGCAATTAAAAAGGTCTGTTCCAATTGCGACAGAAAACTTTATTAACATTTTAATGACCTTAGTGGATACCCTTGTCATTGCAACCTTAGGCACGAATGAGATAGGGGCAATAGGGGCAATGGGTGTCGTATTAAATATTATGCAAATGAGCATTCAATCCATCAATGTCTCAAATATGGCATTACTAGCAAAAGTGCAAGGCGAAAAAAATCAAGAAAAAATGAAACTACTAACAGGAAATGCCGTTATAATCACCATGCTAATAGCGATAAGTAGTAAGAAAAATTATCATTAGTTTTTCAGTAATTGTTCCAGTTATGGTAACAATGATTGCCATTGTAATTGCTTCTATATTTTTAAAACAACACGAATTGTTAGTGATTTTTTATTCAGTATTACCATTGTTGGTAATAGGACAATATGCAGAAATTAGTAGCACTTATTATTATGGTATCCTTCGTGGATTGAGGGAGTTTAAATTTTTGGCAAAACGTAATTTTATGACTTCAATCATAAAAATAGTGGTAGCTACTGCTTTGTCTTATACACCATTAGGCATTATAGGGGTATGGACGGCTTATGCTGTTTATTGTTTGGTGCAAAAATATATATCAAAATATAAATATAGAATACTAGAAAAAGGAGAAATTTAATGTTGTTTATCTTAGCACAAATTTGTGGAATTATCGTATTAATACTTACGGTGATATCCGTTCAATTTAAAACCAAAGAAAAAATTGTCATGGGTATGGTGTTTGCAAACATTGTAGTAACTATACAATACTTTTTATTAAATGCTGTCACAGGAGCAGTTGTATCTATTATAAATGTAATAAGATGTATCGTTTTTTACTATTACAAGAAAAAAGACAAAAAACCATCACTCATGATTTTATTGATTTTTGAAATAATAGCCATTATTTCTGGAATCATGAGTTGGCAAAATATATGGAGTGTAATTCCTATTATTGTTACTGTTATTTATACTTATGGATTGTGGCAAGATGATGTAAAAGTAATCAGAATCACAACAGCGGTTGTGGGATTAGGATGGGCAATTTATAATGTGATTGTTATGGCATATGTAGGCGCAATTCAATCAATTTCACAATTTGTATCAGCTATGATTGCATTAGTAAAAAATAAGCAAGAGAAAACAAAAGAAAAATAACCAAAAAATAAAAAGATGTTGCAATTACAGACAAAATGAAGTTAGAAAAAAATAAAAATAATTTGAGGTGAAATCATTGAACATACTAATATCGATCATCAAATTACTAGGTGGATTAGCATTATTAATTTATGGAATGAAAATACTAAGTACCAATTTAAAGAAATTATCAGGTGGAAAACTAGAAAAATTTTTAGTTTCTGCTACTGACAACATGTTTAAAGGACTACTAACAGGAATCGTAATCACAGTAGCAACCCAAAGTTCATCTGCTACAACGATTATTGTAGTTGGACTTGTTAATTCTGAAATTTTAAAATTAAAAAATGCCATTCCTATTATCATGGGAGCTAACATAGGAACCACGATTACTTCACAAATTTTAAGACTGGCAAACATAGACAGTAGTAGCTGGTTATCTTTACTTACACCAGCTGTGTTGGCACCAATGTTTCTTTTAATAGGAGTCTTTATGCTGGAAACTGCCAAAAACCAAAAGAAAAACAATATGGGAGAAATGATGATAGGAATTGGATTGTTATTTACAGGAATGATTAGCATGATAGACATAGCCAGTGGATTTAGCGACTTACCAATCTTATCAGAAATGCTATCAAAATTGTCAAATCCTATTTTAGGCGTGTTAGCTGGGGCTTTTATTACTATGATTGTACAAAGTTCATCAGCAACAGTAGGAATTTTGCAAGCGTTATCAACAACAGGAATGGTAACCTATGCAACTACGATTCCGATCATATTAGGGCAAAATATTGGAACCTGTGGCACTTCTATATTAGCTAGTATGGGGGGATCTAAAAACGCAAAAAGAACAGCGGCGGTTCATTTATATTTTAACCTAATAGGAACTGTCATATTTTTGATATTTATCTATGCTTACCAATTTTTCATTGGATTTTCATTTTGGCAAGATACAGTCGATATGGGACAAATCGCCAATTTCCATACGATTTTTAATGTAGTATCAACCATATTATTATTCCCATTTATTAATGGAATCGAAAAATTAACAATGATTACCATTCGTGATAAAAAGGGAACAGACGACGATGATGACGACGAAAGTGATTATTTAGCTGTGTTAAATAGGTTAGATGAAAGAGTTGCAAACATACCGAATATAGCTATTATGAATAGTACAGATGTTATCGAAAAAATGGGAGAAATAGCACAAAAGAATTTTAAAAGATCAGTCAAATTGTTAGATGATTTTCAGATGAAAAAATTAGAAAAGATTGCAGAAAGAGAGAAAGCAATTAATAAAATGGAGCAAGTTGTGACTGGATTTCTAGTTGGGATCGGAAATTTAGATTTGTCAGAACAAGAAAATATAACCGTGAATGCCTTGCTTAATATACAGTCTGAGTTTGAAAAAATAGGAGATTATGCGTATCGTTTTTCAGAAACAGTAGAAGATATGCATGAGAGAAATGTAAAGATTTCGGAAGAAGCACAGGAAAATTTTGCAAGAATTTGTACCATGACACAAGACAGTATTTTGACTACTTTACAGGCTTTTAAACAAAAGGATTTAAATCTTATTGTAGAGATTGAAGCAATGAAAGAATTTGCAGAAGTACAAAAAGATAAGTATAAAAAGGCACATATTCAAAGATTAAAAGAAAAAACGTGTCATGTCGAAAGCGGGATTGCTTATATAGAACTTTTGACGATTTGTGAAAAGATTATGGATCATTGTTTGAATGTGTCAATTGCTACCATGAATTATATGACAAATGAAAATTTTGTTACGAAACAAGAGTTTTTTAAAAAGATTTATGACACGCAAAGTGATTTGTTAAAAGATAAGCTAAATGAGTGTAGTTGCAGGTATGCAAATTAAAATGCTGTCAATTGTAATTGATAGAATTGTATTCATGAAGGGGGAATTCGTTGTGCAAAATTTAATATTAGGATATACACTTGCAATCTTGTCTTCCGTTTTTCATACTTTGTATATCATTCCAAGAAAATTATCTCATCAAAAACCAAAATATTATACCTTATACATGTCAATTGGGTTTGTCATTTCTTCGATTTTAATTTGTGGGATCTATGCCATAAAGGGGTATGAGTTAGATTTAACGAATCCATTACTAATATATGCTGCCATAGCTGGTGTACTTTCTATGGTAGCTTCTATTTCATTAGTAATTGCCATTGATAAAATTGGGATGTCAAGGTCAAATCAATGGAAAAATTTCCAAGGACCAATTGGAGCTTTGTTAATTTTTTTCATTTTTGGAGAAGCATCTACCACAAAAATATATTTTCTATTTTTGGCAATCATAGCTATTTTTTCTTCTGCTATGTTACTTACCATTAAGAATGAAACAGAAGGGGAAGTGTTTGATAAAAAAGGGATTTTTTATGCTTTAATTTCTGCACTATTTTATGGTGTAAATGCATTGATGAGAAAGTATACTTCAGATGCTAATTTGATTTATGAGCAACAGTTATATTCTGCTGTGTTTATGCTGTTGACTTGTTTGATTTATATTATTTGTAAAGACAAGAGTTTGAAAAAACTAGGAAGATTTGCTACAAAGGATAATTTTTTAGCTTTATTAGCAGGAATTGTATATTATTTTGCAACCTACTTTTTTATTACAGCTTATAAATATATTCAAGGGTCCATTGCATATACCATTGTACAGTTAAATACGATTTTTACCATATTTTTTGGCATTTGTGTGTTTAAGGAGTTGGAGTTTAAGAAGAATTGGTTGAGGATTTCACTAGGAGTGCTTTTGGCTGTCGTTGGATTAGTGGTTTTAATGATTGCTCAAAAATGATGTAAATATAAGATAAGATTTTTGAAATAATGAAATGAGATAATAATTTATTATAACAGTGATTGGAAGGAAAAAATTATATGAAAAAGCTCATTATTTTAACTGGTATATCTGGTGTAGGAAAAACGACATTATCAAAATATATACAAAATAAAATAGAAAATGTGACAGTTATTACAGTAGACACTATCTTGGAAGAAATTTGTGAAATGATAGGATTTCATGATTCAAAAGGAAAAAAAAGAAATCGCACCATTGCTCTCAATTGTTTTAAAAAAATGTTAGAAGAATGTATGAAAAGAGAAGATGAAATTATCCTGATAGATTATCCTTTTAAAAGGATCTGGAAAGATTTTTTTGATAAAATATCGTGTAAGTATGATTATGATGTATTGACAGTAAAATTGTATGGGGAAACTTTTGAACAAGTATATCAAAGAGGTTGCATAAGAGATTTATCGAATGAGAGAAGTTTGATTCATGAGACCGATTCCTATGATCCAAGCAAGAAGGAAAAAGAAATTGAAAGAAAAGTACAATCAGAAGAGGTGTTGAGAAAAATTTATGAGAGCGAAGCTAGGACAGATTTTATAGTAGGACAAGAACTGAAACTTGTTAATAAGGATCCAGAAAGTTTAGAAATATGCTTTACAGAAATTGAGAGATGGGTGTTTAGTTAAATTTATACTGAAATATCGAAAAGATCATAATGGATAAATTTGGTCGGCAGTGCCGACTGAATTAAGTTGTCACTTTATTTAGAATTAATAAAAATTGTAAAAGGAAGTAGTAGAAAAGTGAAAAACGTCATTCTAGTTCATGGATATAATGGAATCCCCAAAATCTATGAATGGTTAAAAAACGAATTGGAAAAATTAAAATATAATGTAATTCTTCCTGAATTTCCTCCAAGAGAAGGTGTTGTATATGAAGAATGGAAAAAGATATTTAATCGATATCTACCAGATGTAAATTGTGATAGTATTATAGTAGCTCATTCAATAGGAAATGAATTTATCATTAAGTATATGAATGAAAATGATTTGAAAACAAACTTATATATAGGGTTAGCGGGATTTTCACAGTATTTTGAAAGGGAAACGAAGCAAGATTTGAACCGAGCATGTCAGAATTTTCTAGTGTCTAAAAAGGAATTAGAGAATTTTAAGAACAGATCTAATAAAAGATATGCAATTTATAGTGATAATGACCATTTAGTACCTTTTGAACTATTAGAACAATTTCCTAAAAGTATTGAGGCAGTTCCAGTGCTAATCAAGAATATTGGTCATATGGGAAAGAAAAGTGGGATAGAGAAGATACCAAAAGTAATAGAGTTGATAAAAGAAAATGAGCAAAGAAAGGTAGGTGAAATATTTGGATAATACGTTGTCGAATTTAGATAATAATATAATTTTTTATACCACAGATGATGGACAAGTAAAAATAGAAGTTAGATTAGAAGATGAGAATGTATGGTTAACGCAAAATGCAATGGCAGAATTATTTAATACAACAAAGAAAAATATAAGTTTGCATATTAATAATATTTTTAAAGAAAAAGAATTGAATGAGATTACAGTTGTCAAGGAAAACTTGACAACTGCAAAAGACGGCAAAAAGTACAAAACAAAATTTTACAATTTAGAATTAATTATAGCAGTTGGGTATCGTGTAAAATCGATTCGTGGTACTCAGTTTAGAATATGGGCAAACAAAATAATTAAAGAGTATCTAGTAAAAGGATATAATATTAATAGTTAGATATCTATGCCACAAGTGTTGATTATGATGCAAACAAGGAGATATTCCAACGAGAAGTGAGACAGAAATTGCTAAAAATTATTTAACAAAAGAAGAACTCCAAATATTAAACAGAATGGTATCAGCGTATTTAGATATAGCAGAAATTAATGCATTAAGTATGCATACAATGACAATGAAAGATTGGACAAATGAATTAGATCATTTCTTAAAAATGACGAGAAAAGATATATTAAATTATAAAGGAACAGTATCTCATAAAGAAGCCCTAGAAATGATAATATTGCTAAAGATGCTAATAAAATAAATTGTTTGTTTGTCTTAAATGAAACATTCAAATTTCCTAAAATGTGCAGAACTCAAGAATTAAAAATTAAACAAAAAATAAATGGTGAATTAAAATATTTAGGATATAATTTGGATCATTTAGGTAGTAAATATATAGCCGAAACAATTTATATGTTATATATTGTAAATGAATATTATAACTTTAATTTAGAGAGGGATATATATCCTATAATAGCCAGAAAAATTGGAAAATCAGTAAATAATGTTAAATGTAATATAAAAAATGCAACAGAAATAATGTATTACGAAAGTGAAGAAGAAAAAATAATGAGATATTTAGAAAATAATGACAAAAATAAACCTAAACCCAAAAAGATAATGAAATCAGTTTTAAAAAGGATAAAATAATAGTATATTGATGGTATAATATATTTATAATTAATATCAAAAATTATATTCATAGTCTTTAATAAAATTTATAAATTTAGAGGATTTATATTCTATTCAATCAAGGAGGAAAAAATGAACAAGAATACATTGGAAAAATTTAATAGCATATATGATTCAACATATAAAAATACATTAAAATATGTACTATTGCATTGTAATGATTTAGATGATGTAAAAGATATAGTTCAAGACACATATTTGAATTTTTATAAATATTTTTCAAGAAAACATTTTATAAAAATAGACAATGTTGAAGCATATATCGTTGGAATTGCTAAAAATGTATTAAAGAGATATTATCGTTCTAAAAGCAAAAATTCCAATATTGTATCAATATATCAAAATGAAGACATTAAAATAATATCTGACTCAAATATAGATATAGAATTGCAATTTATTACAAAAGAGAATGCTAAATATGTTTGGAATTATATAAAAGAAAAAGACATAAGAATAGCAAAAATTTTTTATTGTTTTTATTATTTAGATATGAAAATAAATGAAATTGCATTTGAAATGCAATTAAAAGAATCAACAGTAAAAAATTATATATATAGAACCATAAAAGAATTACAGAAACAATTTAAAAAGGAGGATTATAACAATGCCTAAAAATAAAATATTTGATGAATATTTAGAAAATGAGTATAACAAAGCTGAAACATATAATTTTATTTGCACAAGAATAAGAGAAAAATATAATTTTAAAAAGAGAATAATAAATTTAGTTGCTTCTTTATTTGTTGTTGCAATATTAGTAACTAGTGCATCATCTATATATGCAAAAAAGAATTGGGAAAAAGAATATGAAGAATATCTTTCCAGACAGATAAATTCTGCAAAAGTAATTGAGAGTACAGAAAACCAAAATGATAATGCAGAGAATTTGAATATGGATTATGTTTGTCACAATGAAGTTGGTATAAAGATAAATTCATTAGTAATGAAAGATTATACATGTCAAATAGATATAGACTTTAAAATTAAAGATGAATATAAGGATAAATATAAGGCATTCGAATTTGGATATGCTGTATTTGATGAAAAAAATAATATATATTGTGTAGAAGAAAGAAATACATTTAATGCAAGTAAGTTTTTGCATTATGAAAAAAAATTATGCGAGGAATTAGGAATAAAATATAATCCTAGTCATTCTATTCCTAAAAAAATCACTCCAGGGGGAAGATTAAATCCTATATCAGTAGTGGATGGAAATAATATTATGAGGCTAGAATTAATAGCAAAACAAAAAATACCTGAAAGTAAAAAAATGTATATAAGAATATTTAATATAGGATATACATTAGCAGAATTTTCTTATACAGGGAATACAGGTCTTGAAATAAAAGATGCAGAAGATTTTAAATTATCTGATTCAGAATGGCAATTTGAAATTGATATACCAAATAGATTTTATAATAAAAACTATACAGAATTAAGTCTATCAGAAAATATAGAGGGTGTGGATATAGAAAAAATCACTTTATCATCAGATGGTAGTTTATCAATTACAATAAATACCAAATATTCTATTGAAGACATTGTTTCAGGAAGTAATATTTCAGATGAGTCTGGAAAGACATATACAATATTTAATGTGTATGATCCTAATAGCATAGATTTAATTTTTGATATAGGAGAAAATAATTTGGATAAGAAACTATATTTTAACTTGAACATACCTAAATATAGTATAGATAAGAAAATAGAACTAAAAAAGGTAAAATAAGGTAAAATGAAAAACATTGAACTTTAAATAATATTATGTTAACATTGTTTTCGATAGTACGATTTAGTCTATCATCATATAGGGGTTAGTTTACTTTAGAATCGAGGTAAATTATATGAAGAATATTAAATTAGGAAAACGGTTGGTAACTTTTGGGATGGCAGCTATTATGATGTTTGGAACATCAGTTTCAGCATTTGCAGCAGAAAATACAACTTCTAATACTACTCATGAGTATGTTGTCAACAAGGGAGTAAGTACCTATAGCAACACGAGTGCGTGGGTTACAGTTGGAAGTCAGCAGAGTGGCTATGATTATGCACATTTGGATTCCTATATTGGACTTTCCAAAACTTTCACTGTTTCGTTAGAAGGAAACGTCGGAGCAGGAACTGTATCTGTATATATCAAGAGAGTTTCTGATGGAGAAACTGTAGGAAGCTGGGGATTAACGAGTAGTCAGAAAACAAAATCTACAACATTCACTCTTCCGAAATCTGGTGATTATAAGATGGTTGTTTACAACGGCACAAACTCTTCTGTAACAGTGTATGGACGCTGGAGTTAACAAGAAAGAAAGAGTAAGGACAATTAAACAGTAACTAACATTTCTAACCCCTATAGGTGCGAGCAACATTATGTTGCTCGCATTTTAAAGTGTGCGACAGGCATGTTGTTTAGTTAATCGGTAAAAGTCCGTAGTGGTGGTAGATATTGCCAACCATATAGAAAAACACAAGCTATTCATCGTGAGATAGATGTGGAAGAAGTGTGTATCAAAATCATGGCTAGATGAACAGAAACATGATACTAAGACTGCATTAAAAGATAACTCTAAAAGACCAGTACAACATTCTGGTTTCATAAAAAAAGAGGAAGCCGAAAAAGAAAAATATAAAGTAATATCACAATTAGAAAATGGAACTTATGTTGTATATACAAATGTAACAGTAGAAATGTATATGGAATATTGGTATGAATTTATTATAAAAGACAGATTAAATTCAGAGGGTAGTGTTAGATACTTTAGTAATAGATGAAAAGAAGACATATAAAATAGAAGAATTAGTCACACTTATAAAAGTAAGTAAAGATATATCAGTATATTCACACATATTATTTGTAGCTTTAATGGGAATGTGTAAAAGTGAAATAAATGGAATTAAATATACTGATATAGATAAATATTATTGATTGCACAGATATAGAAACAGATATAATTATGCAAGAATATTATAAGTCTTTGGTCGCATAGTTAAATAAAACAAGAGTAAAATAAATGCAAGGAACAATACCTTGCGTTTTTTATATAAAAATGCTAAAATGTATTTAGTTTTAAATAGTTTTATTTAATGTTAAATAGTTTAAAAATATAAAGTTTGTGACCGCATTCGTGTAATTGCTAATTATGTTTACAAAAAAACGAAAAAAAGCGAACAAATTACACGAATTTGTTCGGTATATTACACGAATTTTTGGCGGATAGTTGTTCTTTTAATCGGTCACAAAGGAGGAAAAATGTTTGAATTAGTATCAAATTATAAGCCAACTGGTGATCAACCACAAGCAATTGAATACTTATCAAAAGGAATAATGGAAGGCAAGAAATTCCAGACGCTTCTAGGCGTTACAGGTTCTCGGAAAAACTTTCACAATGGCAAATATCATTGAAAAAGTACAAAAACCAACACTTGTTTTAGCACACAATAAAACGTTAGCACGGACAATTGTTCAGTGAGTTTAAAGAGTTCTTCCCTAAGAACAATGTAGAGTACTTTGTTTCCTATTATGACTATTATCAGCCAGAAAGCTATATCCCATCATCAGACACTTATATCGAAAAGGACTCATCTATCAATGATGAAATTGACAAATTGCGTCACTCAGCCACTTTGTCTTTATTTGAAACAAAAGACGTTATCATAGTAGCATCGGTTTCTTGTATCTACGGATTAGGAGACCCAGTGGATTATCAAGAGATGATGTTATCGCTACGTTCTGGCATGAACAAGTCGCGTGATCAAGTATTAAAGAAGCTAATAACCATGCAATACACAAGAAATGAAATTGAATTTAAAAGAGGAACCTTTCGAGCCAAAGGGGACATTGTAGAAATTTATCCTTCAGACCAATCCGAATCAGCTGTCAGAGTAGAATTTTGGGGAGACGAAATCGAAAAAATTACAGAAATCAATCCACTAACAGGAAAGCCAATAGGAATTAGAAAACACATATTAATTTCGCCCGCTTCTCACTATGTCACAACAAAAGACAAGATGGAAAGAGCCATTCTCACCATTGAACAGGAAATGGAAGAAAGAGTCAAATATTTCAAAGCACAAAACAAACTAATCGAAGCCCAAAGAATAGAAGAAAGAACCAATTTCGATATTGAAATGATGAAAGAAACAGGATTTTGTTCTGGGATCGAAAATTACTCAAGACATATTAGTGGAAGAGAAGAAGGAAGTCCGCCTTATACTTTATTTGACTATTTCCCAGATGACTTTTTATTATTAGTAGACGAATCACATGCAACCATTCCTCAAGTTAGAGCGATGTATAATGGGGACAGGTCAAGGAAAGAATCTCTTGTCAATTATGGATTCCGACTTCCATCTGCCTTTGACAATAGACCACTAAAATTTGACGAATTTGAACAAAGATTAAATCAAGTGGTATTTGTAAGTGCCACACCAGCTGACTACGAAAAAGAACACAGCCAAGACAATGTAGTAGAGCAAATTATCAGACCAACAGGATTATTGGATCCTAAAATAGAAGTAAAACCAGTTACCAATCAAATTGATGACTTGTTAGAACAAATACGAATTCGAGTAGAAAGAAAAGAAAGAGTTTTAGTTACTACTTTAACCAAAAAAATGGCAGAAGATTTAACAGAATACTTAAAAAGCTTAGAAATCAAAGTAACTTATATGCATTCAGAAACCAAAGCCTTGGAAAGAATGGAAATCATTCGTAATCTTCGTTTGGGAGAATTTGATGTACTAGTGGGAATTAACCTGTTAAGAGAAGGACTAGACATACCAGAAGTCTCTTTGGTAGCAATCCTAGACGCTGACAAAGAAGGATTTTTGCGTTCCGAAAGGTCTTTAATCCAGACCATCGGTCGTGCTGCCAGAAATACAGATGGAACCGTCATCATGTATGCAGATGAATTGACAGAAAGTATGGAAAAAGCAATATCAGAGACAAATAGAAGAAGAGGCATACAAGAACAATATAATAAAGAACATGGCATTACCCCAAAAACCATTCAAAAATCAGTGCGTGAAAATATAGCCATGACAACCGTAGAAGATATTAGTGTAGAATATAAATTAGAGAAAAATGAAAATATTCAAGATGTGATAGCACAATTGACAGACCAAATGCTACAATTTGCTACTAGTATGGAGTTTGAAAAAGCAGCAGAATTACGTGATAAAATTAAAGAACTAGAAAAATTGTTGTAATGTGCAATAGGGACGTTTCTTTTTGCACATCCATAAGAATTAAATTAAAATATTTCCATAGTTAAGATAGCAGATTCGTAATAACCAAAAAAGCCAACTCTTGTGAGCTGGTTTTTTGGTTATCTGATTCCTATAACAGGAAGCAGTTGTTCATTTACTGTATGGGGGTTAGTTAACGGTAACTAAGAATGCTTTTAGCTTGACGAGCATAAATAAAGTAGATGTTTCCGATTTTTACATGAAAAATGTTTTTATGTTCAATAAATTCTAACTCTTCAGAAGTAAAGGCTCCAGACACATAAGGAGTCTTTGCTTCCATAATTATACTGTAAAGATGTTTCATTGTTTCCCTCCTATATGTAGACCGCCATATACAGTAAATGAAAGCTTTGCAATAAGCCGATAAACATTATACATAATTAACAATGCAAATAATGTCGAAAAGAGAGTGGTAGAAAAATTATTTAGCTATAACATATTTCTTCCTTACGACAATAACTAGATAGAAATAACGTACATATCTTATAATAAGGTGATAAGTATGTTATTTTTAAAAGAATTATATGAAGATGCAAAAAATATAAAAGAAAAAGACCCAGCTAGTAGGAATATATTAGAAGTAATCATTTTATACCCAGGATTTCACATTCTTGTATTTCATCGATTAGCACACTTCTTATATCGACACAAATTATTATTTTTAGCAAGACTAGTTTCACAAATCGGAAGATTTTTGACAGGAATCGAAATTCATCCAGGAGCGACAATAGGAAGAAGATTATTCATTGACCATGGCATGGGAATTGTCATAGGAGAAACAGCAACCATAGGAAATGACTGTACCATTTATCATAATTCAACACTAGGAGGAACTGGAAAAGACAAAAACAAGCGACATCCAGACATTGGAAACCATGTCATGATAGGAGCAGGGGCAAAAGTACTAGGTCCTATAAAAGTTGGAAACTATGTGAAAATAGGTGCCAATAGCACCGTATTGAAAAATATACCAGATCATGTAACTGTGGTTAGATGCAATAAAATTGTGTAGATGATTGCCAAGAATTGCCAAAAAGGTCCATCCCTCTTGAAAAAAAATGTGCAAAGGGAAACGTCCCTATTGCACATTATAAATTATACAAATTATCTTCTGTTAAAATTTTCACTCTTTTTTGAGTTCTTTCATCAGAAGCATTTAAAGCGTTTTCTATGAACTCTGGGTGGTTAATCAAAAAATTTCTCATGGTTTCGTATGGGTCTTTATAAAATCCTTTTAGCATTTCTAATTGTCCTTGGTTGATAATTCCTAGTTCAAAAGCTTTTTCAAAAAGGGTGTCATCTATTAAAGCTAAAGGAATAGTTTTAATGCCTTCTTTTTCAAGTACTTCGGTTCCACCTTGTTTACGATCTACCACATAGCAAGTCCATAACAATTTGCCGTTTAAATTTTTAATGGCTGGGATCCAAGAACGAACATAATTAGAAGCAACATTTACTAAATCAGAGGTATTTAATACGGTTTTTCCTTGGATGTCTGTTATTTTTTCAGTAGAAGAAAAATCGTAAGGACTTACAAATGCTTCCATATCTTTAAATAACGTAAGATGTGGCTTTTTTAGTAAATAAGCAATCATATTAGAGAAATACCAATCTCTTCTTTCTCCACCAGAGATGTAATCAATTTCATCGATATTTACATTTTCTGTGATGGCTTTTATCATCGTGTCAATGGTGTATTTAAAAATTTCATTCTTTTCATATTGTGCCAATACTGTATCAAATATTTTTTTGGGTAAATTAATTCGATCTGCTAATAAAGTATCAATATAAGATAAAAATTCAGTTGCTTCTTTTTCGTTTCCATATAGGAAATGGGTGTTGACAAAGTATGGCGAAATGGTTCCTGATGTTAAAAAGAATGGTTTGTTTTCTTCACAAAATTTTACAGCTTTTGTTTCAAATAGGTATGACATAATATCAGACATAATGGTTCCTCCTTATATTTATTCTGAAAACTATTATAATGAAAAAAAGAAAATTTGTCAATTAATAGGAAAAATCTTGTTTTATTTTTTCTATTTTTCTATACTTTTGAAAAAAATAATGTTATAATAAAAATCGTATGACAAGAAACAATCCATGTTTACAAGAAAATTGTAATGGTAGAAGAAATTGTGGTTATCAACAAGGTTGTACTAGAAATATGTGTAAAAAATGATGAAAGTAGGTATAGTATGGAAAAAGATTTAATTTTAAGATTTTTAATAGAAACTGTAAAAGAAGCTTATATACAAATCAAAGATATTGAAAAAGAAGTTTCAATTAAGGGAACTAGAGATTTTGTAACTAATTGTGATTTATTAGTAGAAAAATATATTATTGGAAAAATGAAAAAAGAATTTCCAGATATTGAAATTTTAAGCGAAGAGTTTAATTTTGATAAGGAAAAAACAAAGAGATATTTTGTTATTGACCCAATAGATGGAACAATAAATTTTGCAAGTGGATTAGATATTTGGGGATTACAAGTCGCTTATGTTGAAAATGAAAATACATTAGCTAGTTGTTTATATTTTCCTAAGTTAGATTTATTAGTAAGCTCCACAGAACATGGTGGGACTTTTATCAATGGAAAAGAAGTAAAAGTAAAACAATATGAAAATTTAGATAATAGCTTGGTAGCTTTTGACTTTTCAAAAGCTAACGAAAAAAATTATATTTTATATCAAGAAGTAAGTAAAAAAATTATGAGAGTAAGAGAATTTGGAGCAGCTTGTTATGGATTTTCTATGGTAGCAAATGGTAGTATAGATGGATATTGTATCCTACAAAATACACCTTGGGATATAAAACCAGGCTTATTGGCTTGTATTGAAGCGGGAGCAAAAGTTTATAGAGATAATTTTTGTACAATAGTTGCCAATAGTAATGAAATTATAGATTTAATTAAAAACTCCATACCAATTGCATTTAAAGATGGGTTAAAATATTAGAAGAAAATAGAAAAAAGATGTCTTAGCACGGTATCACTCATTAGGGTGTTTATCGTGCTAAAAATATAATTGCAATTATTGTAATTATATTTCTAAAAATGTTGAAAAAAAACAAATAAAATGATAAGATAATGAAAATGAAATTTTAGAGGCAAAGGTTAAAAAATATTAGCATTTGGCATGGTTAAAATTCGATTTTAATGAAATCTCATTTGCCTAGCCCAATATTTAATGCTTTTCAACTAATTTTATGGGAAAGAAAGGAATGTGATAAAATGAAAACCTTATTAAAAAACGGAACACTAATTGACTACAAAACAAACACATTTGAGAAAAAAGATATTCTAATAGAGGACGACAAAATTGCAAAAATAGCAAATGAAATAACAGAAACAGCAGACAAAATAATTGACTGTACAAATTTTAATATTATACCTGGAATGATTGATATGCATTGCCATTTAAGAGAACCTGGATTTGAGCATAAAGAAACAATCGAAACAGGTAGCAAAAGCGCCGTTAGTGGTGGTTTTACTACAATTTGTCCGATGCCAAATACAAAACCAACACCTGATAGCGCTATTGTTTTGCAAAAAATTATCGAAGAAGCCAAAAGAGTCAACCTATGTAATGTTCTACCTTATGCCTCTGTATCCAAAGGAGAAAAGGGAGAAGAATTAGTAGATTTTGAAGCCTTAAAAAAAGCAGGAGCCATTGCTTTTTCCGATGATGGTATGCCAGTTGTTAATAGTAAAATGATGAGACAAGCTATCCTAGAAGCAGACAAGCTAGGAACTTTTGTAGCTTCTCACTGTGAAGAAAAATCAGTAGCTGCTGGAGCAATTAACAGTGGAAAAGTAGCCGAACAATTAGGCGTTGATGGTGTATTACCAGAAGCAGAAGAAATCATGGCAGCAAGAGAAATGGTAATAGCAGAAACAAATGAGGTAAGAGCTCATATTTGCCATATCAGTACCAAAACAACGAAAAACATGGTAAGAGATGCGAAAAAAAGAGGCGTTAAAATTTCTTGTGAAACTTGCCCACATTACTTTACCTTTACCGTTGACGAAGTTCTAAAATCAGGTGTCAATGCCAAAATGAATCCACCGCTAAGAGAAGAAAAAGACAGGTTAGCGATTATTGAAGGATTAAAAGAAGGAACCATTGATGCTATTATTACAGACCATGCCCCACATGCAGAAGACGAGAAAAATAAGGGACTAGCAACGGCACCAAATGGAATTATTGGATTTGAAACTGCTTTACCAGCAGAAATTATGAATTTAATTGATACAGGGGATTTAACGTATTTAGATTTAGTAAGACTTACTTCTTACAATCCAGCGCAATTGTTAAAAATCGATCGAGGTACCATTGAAGAAGGCAAAGTAGCTGACATTACCATTTTCGACCCAAATGAGACATACACCTATACCAAAGAAATGGTTGTGTCAAAAGCCAAAAATAGTCCTTTTATTGGAAAAGAGTTAAAAGGTAGAGTGCAATATACTATTGTTGGAGGAAGAATCGTTTATCAGGTTGGAAAATAATTACAATTTTGGCTGTCAAAATTTAATTCTTTTCCAACCCGAGTTTGTGCCTTGAGAAAGGAATGACATTAAAAATGAAAATCATAGGAATTACAGGAAAAGCTGGAGCAGGGAAAACAACCTTTTCAAATTATCTAGGAACAAAAGAAGGAATTGGCGTTATTCATATTGATGATTTGTTTAGTGAAATAAAGTCAAAATATTTAAAATTTCTTATGAATGAGAACAAAGAGAAAGCAACAACCAAGCTTCGTTCAAATCATAAAACAAGGCTTTATACAAATCCTTTGCTATTCAAAATTTTTATGAAATTTAGAAGTAAATCAATAGAAAAATAAAAGAATTAAGCGAGGAAAATGATATTATACTAGTAGATGACATATTTATTAGCTATCATAAAATATATCAACAAATGAAAGAAGTATTTTTAGTACAAAGACCCTATATAAAAAGACGCATGGCACTAATAGAAAGAGATAAACTTTCAAAAGAAGAAATCGTTCTTTATGATAGGGCTAATGATAGAGGAAATCATGAAGGAATTAGTAAAAGTAAAAAAACAACGATTATTGCAAATAAACGAAATAAAGAAGATTTGGAGAAAACTGCTGAACAAATATATAGAAAAAATTTTAAAAAGGCAAAAGGCACAATGCAAGAACGATATAAATCAACAGTACCAATAAAAGTGCCTCATAGGGAAAAAGATAACCATCAAGATAGTAGAAAGAGTGAAAAAATATTAGAATAATAAGGAGAACAAAAATGAAAGTCTTAGCAATTGGGGATTTAGTAGGAGAAAGAGCAGTAGAAAAATTAGAAAAAGAGTTAAAACAATTGCAACAAAAAGAGAACATTGCTATAACCATAGCAAATGGCGAAAACGCAGCAAGTGGAAATGGATTAACTAAAGAATTATTTGCGAAAATATTAGCAAGTGGCGTCGATGTTGTAACTATGGGAAATCATACCTGGGGAAACAAAGAAATCTATGATTTTATTGAAGATGACAGAATTGTAAGACCAGCCAATATAACAAAAGGAATGCCTGGAAAGGGATATACTATTTATCAAAAAGACAATACAAAAATATTAGTAATCAATCTAATTGGAAGAAAATTCATGGAAGGAGTCTACTATTCCGATAATCCATTTACAACGGTTCAAGAAATTCTTGAAGAAATAGACCAAAACATAAAAACAATATTAGTAGATTTTCATGGTGCATGGACTGGAGAGAAATTCAATATGGGATATTTCTTAGATGGAAAAGTCAGTGCTGTGTGGGGAACTCACACCCATGTACAAACAGCAGATGAAATGATTTTGCCAAAGGGAACAGGATTTATAACCGATATTGGAATGACAGGAGCTTGTCTTTCTGATTTAGGGTGTGATGTAGAAAATTCGATTCAAAGATATTTAAAAGATATGCCAGTAAATGACATTATGTCAAAAAATGAAATTATGCTTAATGGTTGTATTTTTGAAATTGATGAAAATACTGGTAAAACAGTAGCAGTTAAAAGAGTACAGCTTAAATAAATACAAAAATGTAAGAAAAGGAGAAAAAATTATGAATAATGCCATAGATCAATTAATCAAAAAAATCAAAGAAACAAACAATCCAACCGTAATAGGATTAGACCCAAGATATGAAATGTTACCAAAATGTGTAACCAGTAAATACTCACGGAGATTTAGAAGGAGTAGCAAAAGCCATTATAGAATATAACAAAACTTTAATCGACCATATTTGTGATGTCATACCAGCCATAAAGCCACAAATTGCCTTTTACGAAATGTTTGGAATCCTGGGAATGGAAGCCTTTCAAGAAACTTGCCAATATGCCAAAGAAAAAGGAATGGTAGTCATAGCAGACATCAAAAGAGGAGATATCGGTTCAACAGCTGCACGGATATTCCAATGCCTTCTTAGGAAGAACACCAATTGGAGAAAAACAACAAGCCGTCTATGACGTAGACTTTGTCACCGTCAATCCTTACATGGGAACCGATTGTGTCAAACCATTCATAGAAGACTGTAAAAAATATAACAAAGGAATCTTTATCTTAGTAAAGACATCCAACCCATCATCAGGAGAACTACAAGACTTAAAACTAGAAAACGGAAAAGAAGTTTACACACAAGTTGCCGAACTAGTAGAAAAATGGGGCGAAGAACTAAGAGGAGAAAACGGATACAGTAGTATCGCAGCAGTAGTAGGAGCAACCTATCCCGAACAATTAGAGCAAATTAGAAAAACAGCACCACACACTTATTTTCTAATCCCAGGATATGGAGCCCAAGGAGGAAAAGCCAGTGACATCGCCTTAGGATTTGACAACAATGGATTAGGAGGAATTGTCAATGCATCCAGAAGCCTAATGTGTGCGTACCAATCAGACAGATGGAAAGATCAATTTACAGAAGAAGAATATGCCAAAGCCACTAGAGCCGAAGCCCTAAGAATGAGAGACGAACTCAATCAAGCAATGGCGACTTTGGGACAGGCACAAACTCGCCATCCATATATAAAGAATTAGTAGTGAAGGAGGAAAAGCCATGTCAGAATTAGTAATGGCAGAATTAGTAAAAAAAGAGCAGTTGAAGCCAGACATATATAAGTTTAGTGTAAAAGCACCAAGTATTGTAAAGGAGGCAAAACCAGGAAATTTTATAGAGATACGAGTGACAGATCAACTGGATCCTTTTTTAAGGAGACCTATCAGTATTTATAATTTAGACAAGGAAAATGGTATTTTGGAATTTATTTTCCAAGTAAAAGGAAAAGGTACAGAAATTTTAGCTAAGAGAGAAGAAGGAAAAACAGTTGACATTGTTGGACCAATTGGTTATGGTACTTTTAAGTATGAAGATTATGAGAAAATAGCCATCATTGGTGGTGGAATTGGTGTATTTCCGTTATATGAATTAGCAAAATGTGCGAAAGCAGATGATAAAAATGTTACCACTTATCTTGGATTTAGAAGTAAAGATTTTGTAGTGTTAGAAGAAGAATTTGCAAAGGTATCAGATGAACTTATTTTAACCACGGATGATGGTAGTTATGCCCAAAAAGGTTTTGCTATTAACTATTTAGAAAAGGATATAGAAGCGGGAAAAATAGATGCCATTTATGCTTGTGGACCTTTACTTATGTTGAAAGCAGTACAAAAATTAGCCATAGAAAAAGAGCTTCCTTGTCAAATTTCTTTGGAAGAAAAAATGGCTTGTGGTTTAGGTGTGTGTTTGGGGTGTGCTGTGAAAACAGCCAAAAGTCCGAAAGATGCTCCTGAGTATTGGCATGTTTGTAAGGCTGGTCCAGTGTTTAATGCGAAAGATGTAGAGATTTAGTTTTTATGAAAAATTAACATTTATTTCGTATTAAATTCAACATATTAAGGTAATTTAAGAGGAGAAAAAGATGCCAGGGTTTACCATACATATAGCAATAGCCAATGAATACATGAGAAAACATAAAAAAGAAATAAAAGATAAAGAAACTTTTATAAAAGGAACCATAGCACCAGATTTAAGTTATAACAAACAGAAAAGTCATTATAAGAATCATACAGGAAATCATGTAGAACTTTCTAATTTTATGAAACAAACTGAAATAAATATAAATTCAGATTATGGCAAAGGATATTTTTTACATTTGTTAGCAGATGAATTATTTTATCATAATGTTTTCGAGAAAGAAACAGAGTATGTACGAAACAATCATTTAAAAACTTTTTATCATGACTATGATTGTCTTAATCAAAAACTCTTAAAGCATTATCGTATTAAAAAAATACCAGAGGAAGCTAAAAAGCATGCGAAAGAACTGAATGAAAAGCCAGAATTTCTTAGTTATAGAAAAGTAAAGAAATTCATTGATCAATTAAGTCAAATACTCATAGAACAGCAAATAAATGAAATCAATAAAAATGGAAATCCAATTATTTAAGGAGGAAAAAAATGAATACAGAAGTTAATTTAGCAGGAATAAAAATGAAAAACCCAGTAACCGTAGCCTCAGGAACATTTGGTTATGGAAGAGAATACAGTAACTTTTTTGATTTAAGCAAATTAGGAGGAATTATTACAAAAGGAACCTCCTTAAAGCCAAGAAGTGGAAATAAGCCATCCAGAGTTTACGAAACACCAAGTGGAATGTTAAATAGTATTGGATTACAAAATCCAGGAGTAGAATATTTTGCACAAAATGATTTACCATTTCTTAGAAAATTTGATACAGCTGTGATTGTCAATGCTTGTGGAAGTAGTATAGAGGAATATGTCGAACTTTGCAAAGTATTAAATACATTAGATATTGATGGCGTAGAATTAAATTTATCTTGTCCTAACGTAAAAGCTGGTTGTATGGCATTTGGTAACACCTATGAAGGAGTAAAACAAGTTACTTCAGAAGTAAGAAAAGTGCTAGATAAACCGTTAATTGTAAAATTGACACCAAACGTAACAGACATTGCCTCCATTGCTAAAGCGGTAGAAGATGCAGGAGCAGATGGTGTATCTTTAATTAATACTTTACTAGGAATGAAAATAGATATTGATAAGAGAAGACCAGTTTTAGCCAATAATACAGGTGGGCTTTCTGGCCCAGCTATAAGACCAGTGGCTGTTCGTATGGTTTATCAAGTGGCACAAGCTGTTAACATTCCTGTGCTTGGCATGGGTGGCATTGTAAATGGTGATGATGCCATTGAATTCATGTTAGCTGGTGCTACGGCTATTTCAATCGGTGCTGGTAATTTTATTAATCCTTATACCAGTGTTGATACCGTTACAGGAATTGAGAATTATATGAAGAAATATCACATTGAAGATATTAATGAGATTGTAGGAACAGTTGAAATGAACTAATACAGTTTTCTGCAAAAAGTTTATATATTTTTTTCTTGTACAGAAAGTCCTCCTACTAGAGAACTTTCCTACAATATAAAAAATATATAAACTTTTAATACAAATTAATTGTTTTAAAAGGAGAAAAAACGTGAAATGAAACGAACAGAAACAAGAAAAATAATGGTAGGAAATGTAGCCATGGGAGGGCAAAACAAAGTTGTCATTCAATCGATGTGTAATACCAAAACAAAAGATGTACCAGCAACTGTAAAACAAATCCTAGCACTGGAAAAAGTGGGATGTCAAATCATTCGTGTGGCTTGCTTGGACAAAGAAGATGCTCGGAGCCATTCGCGAAATCAAAAAGCAGATACACATACCCATTGTAGCTGACATTCACTTTGACCATCAAATTGCATTAGAAGCCATAAAAGCAGGAGTTGACAAAATTCGCATCAACCCTGGCAATATTGGATCCGAAGAAAAAGTAAAAGCAGTGGTTGACGCCTGCCAAAAAAAGCACATACCAATTCGTATTGGTGTCAATGCAGGTTCGTTGGAAAAAGAGCTATTCAATCGAGATGGCAAGCCAACTGCCAAAGCCATGATAGAAAGTGCTAAAAAACATATAGAAATTTTGGAAAAATTAGATTTCTACGATTATGCCATTTCTTTGAAAGCTTCCAATTTGGATTTATGTATTGAGGCATATCAGGAAGCTTCAAAAGAATTCTCATGTCCGCTTCATGTGGGAATTACAGAATCTGGAACAGAATTTAGTGGAACCATTAAATCAAGTATTGGGTTAGGGATTTTATTAAGACAGGGAATAGGAGACACCATTCGAGTTTCTCTTTCTGATGATCCAATCAAAGAAGTTCTAGTAGCGAAAGAAATTCTAAAAGACTGTAATTTGTACTATAAATCTCCCACCTTAATTGCTTGCCCAACTTGTGGAAGAACACAAATCGACTTAATACCAATTGCCAAGGAAATAGAGGCATTTTTACAAACCATAGAAGCTGATTTTACAGTAGCTGTCATGGGATGTGCTGTAAATCGGACCAGGTGAAGCTAGAGAAGCTGATATAGGAATTGCTGGTGGAATAGGAGAAGGTTTGTTGTTTAAAAAAGGGAAAATTATAAGAAAAATAAAACAAGAAGATTTGGTTACAGAATTAAAAAAAGAAATTGTCGATACTTTGGGACAGGCATAAAGCATGGATCTTTTAGAAAGGAATTGATATAAAATGGAAATTATGATTGGTAAAACCGCTGGATTTTGTTATGGTGTAAAAAGAGCAGTAGATGGAGCAATCGAAGAAATCCATAACGCAAAAGAGCCAGTTTATTGCTTGGGAGAAATTGTACATAACAAACAAGTAGTAGAAAAGTTGCAAAATTTAGGAATAAAATGTATTGAAAAAATAGAAGAAGCACAAGGAACCACTTTGATTCGAGCTCATGGCATACCAAAAGAAGTATATGATTTAGCGGAAAAAATGAATATTAAAATACAAGACTATACCTGTCCCAATGTATTGAAAGTACATAGAATAGCAGAAGAATTTAGCAAACAGGGCTATTATATTTTTTTATTAGGAGCTAAAGACCATCCAGAAAATATTGGAACTTTGAGTCATTGTGGGAAAGATTGCTATATCATAGAAAAAAAAGAAGAGGTTTCAAATGCAATAGAAACATTTCGTCAATCGAACCAAAAGAAATTGCTTTTAATATCACAAACTACTTTCAGTTTAGAAAAATTCCATAAAATACAAACCATACTTCAAGATGAAATACAAGAAGATATCGATTTTGTCGTAAAAAATACGATATGTCGAACCACGGAATTAAGACAAAAAGAAACAGAAGAACTTTCTAAAAAAGTAGATACCATGATTATTATTGGAGGAAAAAACAGTTCCAATACGAAAAAGTTATATGAAGTAGCCAAAAAGAATTG
This sequence comes from uncultured Clostridium sp., assembly GCA_947567695.1. Lineage (GTDB taxonomy): Bacteria > Bacillota > Clostridia > TANB77 > CAG-508 > CAG-269. The sequence goes on along the minus strand of CANONT010000002.1, from coordinate 49,447 downwards.
TGATCATACTATTTTAATAGAAACGGTGCAAGAACTGGAAATAAAACATAAGATAGAAAAAGTAGGAATTATGGCTGGTGCTTCTACACCAAAAGAAAGTATGGAAGAAGTAGTTGAATACTTAAAAAGAAGGTCTTGTTAAAACCTTCTTTTTCCATTTTATTTATTCAGCATCTGCAGTAGCTTCGACTGTTGCTGTTTCACCTGCTGGTCCAACATATTCAGATTTACCAAAACCTAAAATCATATAGAAGATAGGTGCTAAGAAGTAAAGACCAACAGCCCAACCAGCATCTTTACCAAATGACTTAGCTAGTTTATAGCATAGTACAGCAGTTAAAGCAATACCAGCAATCCAACCAACAAATGGAATGATAACGGCTAAGTATACTAGAATTAACCAAGGTGAAAGACCAGAAATTTTGAATAAGATGACAGCATTGTAAATTGGAATAATAGCTTTCCAACCTTTTTCTCCAGCCTTAGTAAAGATTTTCCACATTGCTATGATTTGAACAATAGCAATTGCCAAAACAATAATACTGTAAACAACTAAAGCACCAGCAAATACTGTTGTAGCAGCTGCAATTGCATCTGGATCATAGTTAGAATAGTAACTACTACTTGTGTAATAATTAGATCCCATAATAAATCCTCCTTTTATTTTTATGTAATTATATTTTACACTTTTTTTCAAAAAAGTCAATAAAAAAACAAAAAATGACAAAACATACAAAATTTCCAAAAACCATTGTATAAAAAAGGTCACTTTGATATAATTCAGGTAATGACTTAATACATATTATTAAAGGAGGAAAAAAATATGCATGAAAACGAAAATATAGATAAAAAATGTTGTGGTAGCGAGAACAAAAAAGACCAATTTATCGAGCAACTTTTTGCAGAATATCAACCAATCAAAGACAATTTAATTCAAATGTTAAACGAAATTCAAGAACACTATGGCTATGTTCCAATGGAGGTTCAAAAAGACTTATCCGAATTTTTATCCATCCCAATGGCAGAAATATATGGAGTTGTTACTTTTTATTCAAGATTTTCATTAAAACCAAAGGGAAAATATAATATATCCGTATGTATGGGAACCGCTTGCTATGTGAAAGGTTCGCAAAAAATACTAGACCGATTACTAGAAAGACTAAACATACAAACAGGAGAAACAACAGAAGATGGCTTATTTTCCATTGAAGAAACAAGATGTGTAGGAGCTTGTGGCTTAGCACCAGTCTTTACCGTAAATGGCGAAGTCTATGGAAAAGCAACCGTTCAAAAATTAGACCAAGTTTTAGATGAGTTAATGAAACCATGATTTTGGGGACGGAGGAAAAAATCATGGTCTATAAGGAGGAATGGAATGAAAACGATACAAGAACTTCACCAAATAAGAGAAGAGAAAAGAAAAGAATTAGATTTACGAGTGAATACCAAAGCAGATACGAGAGAAAAGCACATTTTAGTCTGTCAAGGAACAGGTTGCACTTCTTCTAAATCACCAGAAATCCTAGAAGAGTTTAAGAGAATTTTAAAGGAAAAACAAATTGAGAATGTTAGAGTAATTAAAACAGGTTGTTTTGGTTTATGTGCGAAAGGACCGATTGTAATTATTCGACCAGAAGATACTTTTTATGCGATGGTGAAACCAGAGGATTGTCAAGAGATCATCCAAACTCACATTGTAGAAGGTAATAAGGTAGAAAGATTGTTGGCTAAAGATATTGACGGTACAAGGGTCAACAGTTTAGATGATTTGAATTTTTACAAAAAGCAAAAGAGAATTGCTTTGAAAAATTGTGGCGTCATTAATCCAGAAGAAATCGACGAATATCTTGCCTTTGATGGTTATCAAGCCCTAGAGAAAGTGTTGACAGAAATGACACCAGATGAAGTCATTGAGGAAATTAAGAAATCTGGTATTCGTGGTAGAGGTGGTGCTGGTTTCCCAACTGGTAAAAAGTGGGAGATAACCAAAGCTTCGGAAGGAAAGCAGAAATATGTTGTATGTAATGCAGATGAAGGTGACCCAGGGGCTTTTATGGACAGAAGTATTTTAGAAGGAGATCCTCATGCTGTGTTAGAGGCTATGGCGATTGCTGCTTATTGCATTGGTGCTAACAAAGGTTTTATTTATGTTAGAGCAGAATATCCCATTGCGGTAAAACGTTTACAAATTGCAATTGACCAAGCCAGAGATTATGGCTTATTAGGAAATCACATATTTGATACCGATTTTGCTTTTGATATTGAAATTCGTCTAGGAGCAGGAGCTTTTGTTTGTGGGGAAGAAACAGCCTTATTAGAGTCAATTGAAGGAAAACGTGGTCAGCCAAGAGTAAAACCACCATATCCAGCTACTTCTGGGCTATGGGGCAAACCAACTTTAATTAATAATGTAGAAACTTATGCCAATATTGCACAAATTATTTTAAAAGGTAGCAAATGGTATTCTTCGATTGGAACGGAAAACTCAAAAGGAACCAAGGTGTTTGCTTTAGGTGGAAATGTTAATAATATTGGATTAGTTGAAGTGCCTATGGGAACTACTTTACGTGAGATTGTATATGACATCGGAGGAGGCATTCCAAATGGTAGAGATTTTAAAGCAGCCCAAACGGGTGGCCCTTCTGGTGGTTGTATTCCAAAAGAACATTTAGATACTCCGATTGATTATGAGTCTTTAAAGGAAATTGGCTCTATGATGGGGTCTGGTGGACTCATTGTAATGGACGACACAAAATGTATGGTTTCACTTGCTAAATTTTATTTAGAATTTACGGTAAGTGAAAGTTGCGGAAAATGTACCCCTTGTCGTATCGGAACCAAAAGAATGCATGAGATTTTAGAAAAGTTATGTAATGGAAAAGGTTCCGAATGGGATATTTATAAACTGGAAAAATTAGCTTCTAATATTCAAAAAGCAAGTATCTGCGGATTGGGTCAGAGTGCACCAAATCCAGTTGTTAGTACGTTACGCTATTTTAGAGAAGAATTTAAGGAACATGCTGTGGATCATCAATGTAGGGCTTTGGAATGTAAGGCTATGTCAAAGATTACTATTAACGAAGAAAAATGTAAGGGTTGTGGCTTATGCCAGAAATCTTGCCCTGTTGAGGCAATTGAAGGTCAAGCTAGAGAAAAAAGAGTGATTAATCAAGATAAGTGTATTAAGTGCGGAACGTGTTTATTGAGTTGTCCTTTTAAAGCGATTGGATGATAAATTTTAAAAATAATAGCCATCTTGCGTTGTTGGATTGTATGAAAAACGCAGTCACATATAAACATATGCTCCTTTACCTTTTTCATACAATCCGCCTAGCAATATAACTATTCTTTTTAAAATTATGATAAATAAAAAAGTTATGAAGGAGGAAAACAATGGAAAAAAATCTTGTAACCCTAACCATAGATGACCAAGAAGTAAAAGTAAAAAAAGGAACCACCATATTACAAGCAGCCAAGCAAGCAGGAATTGACATACCAACCCTATGCTTCCTAAAAGACATCAACGAAGTAGGCGACTGTAGAATGTGTATCGTCGAAGTAGAAGGCAGAAGAGGATTTGCTACTTCTTGCATTCAAACCGTCGAAGAAGGAATGGTCGTACATACCAACACCCAAAACGTGTTGGAAGCAAGGCATGTCATACTAGACCTAATCATATCCAATCATGCCAAAGACTGTCTAACCTGTACACGTTCTGGAAATTGCGAACTACAAAATCTGGCCACTAAATTCAATATTTCAAAAGTAGAATTTGAAGGAGAAAGAGCAGAGCACAAAATCGATGACTTATCACCATCTATCGTAAGAGATTTCAATAAATGTATCTTATGTAGAAGATGTGTAGCAGCCTGTAAAAATGTACAAGAAATTGGAGCCATTGACTGTATTAACAGAGGATTTGAATCTTGTATCTCAACAGTTGGTGATCATAGTCTAAATGATGTCAACTGTACCAATTGTGGGCAATGTATCGAAGCTTGTCCAACAGGAGCTTTACATGAAAAAGAAACCATTGATGATGCATGGATCAAACTAAAAGACCCAGATACTTATGTCATTGCACAAACAGCACCAGCTGTCAGAGTAGCACTAGGGGAAGAATTTGACATGCCAATTGGTAGTAATGTGACAGGCAAAATGGTAACTTCTTTAAAAAGATTAGGTTTTGACAAAGTATTTGACACCAACACAGGGGCAGACTTTACGATTATGGAAGAAGCCAACGAATTCATCGAAAGATTTCAAGAACAAGAGCATTTACCAATGATTACATCTTGTAGCCCAGGTTGGGTAAAATACATCGAAATGAATTACCCAGAACTATTGCCACATCTATCAACCTGTAAATCGCCACATCAAATGTTTGGAGCTTTATTAAAAACCTATTATGCCCAAAAAGAAGGAATTGACCCAGAAAAAATTTATGTGGTATCTGTTATGCCATGCATAGCCAAAAAATTTGAACGTCAAAGGGCAGAAATGAAAAATGACAGACTTTATGATGTCGACAATGTTATTACTACCCGTGAACTTTCTCGTATGATTAAACAGGCAAATATTGAGTTTACCAAATTAGAAGATAGCGAATTTGATGATCCAATGGGAGAAGCAACAGGTGCAGCAACTATTTTTGGAACAACTGGTGGTGTTATGGAAGCAGCCTTGCGTACAGCACAAGATACCTTAACAGGAAAAAATTTAGATAAAATAGATTTTAAACAAGTGCGTGGGGGAGATGGCGTCAAAAAAGCAACTGTCAACATCGCAGGGACAGACATCAAAGTAGTAGCAGCAAGTGGATTAGCCAATGCCAAAGAAATCCTAGAAGAAATTAAAACAGGAAAAGCAGACTATCAATTTGTAGAAATTATGGCATGCCCAGGAGGATGTGTCATGGGCGGTGGGCAACCAATTAAAAGCTCAAAAATACGCTCTGAAATCGATGTTAGAAAGCTTAGAGCAGACAGCTTATATAGCATTGACGAAAAAAGCACCATTCGTAAATCTCATGAAAATCCGGTCGTCAAAAAAATCTATCAGGAATTTTTAGAAAAGCCAGGAAGCGATCGTGCTGAAAAGCTATTGCATACCTCTTATCAAGCAAGAGAAAAATATCACATTTAAAGGAAAATCTATTTATGAATAATCAAATTAGTTTACAACAAATTAATAATTTTAGTAAAGAATATAACAAAAATAAAGCAAACAAAATAATCGAAGATAAAATCACCCAATATGGGCTTGAAAAGGCATGTATTAACCAAGATGTCATACAAGAAAATCCGCCTATTTTTAATATTGAATGGCCAGAAAGTAAGCGTTATCATCAAAAAGATAGTCATAGATGTTGGATTTTTGCTGGTATTAATACCATTAAACATAATATTGCTGAAAACTTAAATATAGATATTATGGATTTAGCATTATCTGATAATTATATCGCATTTTTTGATAAACTAGAAAAATCTTTTGTCGAAAATATTAGGAGAACCTAAATTTTCATTTGATTATGCATATAAGGATAAAAATTGGAAGACAATATCCTATCAAAATATGACGCCTACATCTTTTAGAGATAAGTTTTTAACTTTGAATTTGAATGATTTTGTTTCAATAGGAAATTTACCAATGCATAATAAGCAATATGGCAAAATATATGCTAAAAAATATTTAGGAAATATTTATCAAAAAAGTAAGGTGACTTTTCTCAATTTACCAATTGAAGATTTAAAGCAATTAGTGATTCAACAACTAAAAGACAAAATTCCAGTGTGGCTAGGAATCTATCATAAAAAGTTTAGAGATAAGAAATCAGGTGTATTAGATTTAAGACTATATGATTATAAAGAAATGTTAGATTTTAAGCCATTGGATAAAAAGGAAGCACTAGATACTAATGCTATTTGGCTAGATCATTGTATGACTTTTTGCGGGGTTCATTTGGTTGATGATAAACCGATACGATGGAAAGTAGAAGATAGTAAGGGCGACAAAGAGAAGGTAAATGGCTATTATGTTATGAATGATAATTATTTTGATGAATTTGTTTTAAATATTGTTATTGATAAAAAGTATTTGTCAAATGCTCAATTGGAATTATTAGAGCAAAAGCCAATAGAAATTGAGATTGCAGATTCGTTTTAAAAATGATCCCATTTGATCTTGGAACTAGTGGGGATAGCAGAGTTATCCAATAAGGAAAAATGGAATAGATTAAAACAAGTATCTTTAAAAGGGTACTTGTTTTTTCTATTTTGATTAAAATAAAAGCATAGTAGCAAAAATTTATATTTTTTAGAAAGGGTGGTCGACAATTGACAAAGTAATGATGAAGTGATAACCTAGTATCGCAAACTAGATAGGAGGGAAAATATGGAAGGTATAAAAGTGGGAAATAAGCAATCTAAATATCCAATCATACAAGGAGGTATGGGAGTAGGAGTGTCCTTACATAAATTGGCAGGAGCCGTTAGCAAAGAAGGAGGAATTGGTATCATTTCCACAGCTAATATAGGATATCAAGAAGAAGATTTTAACACCAATCCGATGAAAGCCAATTTAAGAGCCATTGGGAAAGAAATAAAGATGGCACGAAAAATTGCAGGAGATGATAAAATATTAGGAGTTAATATTATGGTAGCCTTAAATCATTACAAAGAAATCGTAAAAGAATGTGTTAAAAACAAAATAGATTTAATTATTTCAGGGGCAGGTATTCCAAAGGAATTGCCAGAATATGTAAAAGGATCTAACACAAAAATAGCACCAATTGTTTCTTCTCTTAGATGTTGCAAATTAATTGTAAAACATTGGATCAAAAAATATAATTATATTCCAGATATGATTGTAATTGAAGGACCAGAAGCGGGTGGACATTTAGGTTTCAAAAAAGAAGAACTAGAAGAACATGCAAAACCCAAATTAGAAGATATTACAAAAGAAATTGTAGCATACATGAAAGAAATCGAAAAAGAAAATGGTAAGAAAATTCCTGTTATTGCAGCAGGAGGAATTTGGGACAACCAAGATATTCAAAAATTCTTAGACATGGGGGCAGCTGGTGTTCAAATGGCTACTCGATTTGTCACTACTTACGAATGTGATGCTTCTGAAGAATTTAAAAAAGCTTATATCCAAGCTGAACAAAAAGATATTAAAATAATAAATAGTCCTGTGGGAATGCCAGGTAGAGCCATTTATAATCAATTTATCAAACAAAACGAAAAGGAAAAAACTAAAATTGAAAAATGTTATCAATGTATTAAAACTTGTAACATAGTGGACGCTCCTTATTGTATTACAAAAGCCCTAGTGAATGCCGTTAGGGGAAACATGGAAAAAGCTTTAGTTTTTTGTGGAAGCAATGTAGGTAAAGTGAATAAATTAGTTTCTGTACAGGAATTAATGCAAGAACTTACCATGGGCTTAGTTTGATAAGTATAAATAAAAAAAGGCAAATGTCCCCATTTGATCCCAGAACCAGTGGGGAAAACAGAGGGAAACAAAAAATTGCCAAAAGGGACAAACCTTTTTGGCAATTTTTTGTTATCTACAGTTTTTATTGTTTTGTTTTTCATTGTTATTATTGTTTTGATTGTTTCTGTTGTTATTTTGATTATTGTTTTGGTTTTCTTTATTTTTCTTTGACATGAAAAGCACCTCCATTCAAGTTTCGATTTTATTGTTTCCTAGAAAATTTAAAAATATACGGTTAGAAATTTGTCTTTTTCTTCCATTTGAGATATAATGGGAAAAACATATGATTTCAATTAGTCCAAAGAAAAAGAAGAAAGAACGAAAAAAAGGAAAAAGAATATAATGAATGGGAGGCAAAATATGAGTTTTAAAAATGAAAAATTAGAAGAATTTAAGGAATACATAAAATTTAGAAAAGTGGCTATCATAGGTTTAGGCGTTAGCAACTTACCTTTATTAGATGATCTGTATGATAAAAAGGCAAGAGTTACGGTTTTTGATGAAAGAAATATCGAAAATATTCCAAAGCAAATCATGGACAAAATTACTGCATATGGTTTTGCATTTTCTTTCGGTAAAAATTGTTTAGAAAAATTAAAAGGATTTGACATGATCTTCCGTTCACCAAGTTGCTTGCCTACAAAGCCTGAATTGCAACAAGAAGAAAATAGGGGAGCAATTGTTACTACTGAAATTGAAATGTTGATGAAAATGTGTCCTTGCAAAATGATTGGAATAACAGGAAGTGATGGCAAAACGACCACAACTAGTTTAGTGGCTAGCATTTTGCAAAAAGCTGGCTATCGCGTGTTTTTAGGTGGAAACATAGGAATACCATTATTTACCAAGCTTTCAGAAATTACGCCAGAAGATATTGTTGTATTGGAATTGAGTAGTTTCCAATTAATGGGTATGGAAATCAGCCCAGACATAGCAGTTATTACTAATATAACACCAAACCATTTAAATATTCATAAAGATTATGAAGAATATATCGAAGCGAAGAAAAATATTTTTAAATTTCAAAACGAGGATGGTATTTTAATTTTAAATCATGATAATGAGATAACCAAAAATTGTGCGAAACAGGCAAATGGAAAGGTCATATTCTTTAGCCGTAAAGAAAAATTAGACAATGGCTTTATGGTAGATGGCAGAGTGATTAAAGAATGTGAAGATAGAATTAGAAAACATATTTTTAATGGAGAAGATGCGATTTTACGTGGAAACCATAATTTGGAAAATATAGCGACAGCAATTGCTACCACCAAGACTCTTGTGACACTAGAAGAGGCTGTGGAAGCTATCAAAGAATTTAAACCAGTGGAACATCGAATCGAATTGGTTAGGGAAATGGATCAAGTCAAATGGTATAATGATTCTGCCAGTTCATCTCCAACTAGAACTTTGTCAGGTTTAAATGCTTTTGATGAAGATATTATATTGATTGCTGGTGGCTATGATAAAAATTTGGATTATGAGCCTCTTGCTAAACCCATCGTAGAAAAAGTAAAAGGATTGCTATTAATTGGTCAGACTTCGGGTAAAATTTTTGATGTAGTGAAACAAGAATTGGAAGATCAAAAGAAAGATTTGCCAATTTATATGTGCGAAAGTTTAGCACAAACAGTCACACTGGCAAAGAAATTAGCCAAATCAGGAAACGTTGTTTTATTTTCTCCTGCAAGTGCTAGTTTCGATATGTTTCAGGATTTTGCGGATCGTGGTAATCAGTTTAAAAAATTAGTAAAGGAACTATAAATCTTTGTCACACTTCAAACTCTTTTTCATAAAATATACTTAGAAATAATTTTATGAAGGAGGTTATGATATGCATAACGAATCATATGAAGAGTACATAAGGAGCATTTTAGGATATCCCAATTATAGTTTTAATAATTGTTGCGAAAATGATTACAATACTAATATGGTGAGCCAGAGAAACGATGAAACCAATAGGCAATTAGAAGCTTGTTATCCAGAAATTTATAAAGTAGTCTATCCCATGGTAAACAAAGCATGTACTAGTAATACCAAGCCAATCACATCACAATTGATTGATGAATTGACAGATGAAATTTACGCAGCTGTTGAAAATGATACAGAAATTAACATCAATATTAACTTAACAAATGAAGTGCAATCGACGGCAAATCGCAATACATCAAATCGTACACAAGCAGAAAAAGTCAAAGAAGTTCCACAAAATAGGGGAGAAGATAGACAATTTAGAAATCGAGGATTACAAGATTTAATCAGAATCTTATTAATTCGAGAATTATTAGGAAGACCAGGGAGATTTCCAGGAAATCGTCCACCATTTCCACCTAACAGACCACCAATGAGACCACCATTCCCAGGAGGTCCAGGCAGACCAGGAGGAAGACCACCAATTATGCCAAGAAGCGACTATTTTGAGGATATTTATGAATAAAAATGAAAGTGACCCTACCTGTGATAAAACCAAGCACGACCACTTTCTGCATATGTAAGACTTGTAGAAAAAAACAATTCTACAAGAACGTCCCGAGCGGGATTCGAACCCGCGTCTTGCTGAGTGACAATCAGTTGTTCAACCGCTGAACCTTCGGGACTAACTCGAGCCTAAAAAACAAGCTCAAAAAAAACATAATGTAGTAATAATATAGCAAAGATTTCTAAAAAAGTCAATACTTTTTTCCAAAAAATTCCATATATGCAAATTAATTTTTGCATATATTTTTTTATTCTGCGAAAAATAAAAATGAGAACTTTTGAAAGGTGGTAAAACAATGAAAGTAAAAGAATGTATGTGTAATGATGTATGTTGTGTAAAACCAGATACCAATTTAAATCAAGTAGCCAAATTAATGAGTGAAAATCATGTTGGATGTATACCTGTATGTGACGACAATAACTGTATTTGTGGAATTGTAACAGATCGAGATATTTTACTTCGTGCTGTCGCTTGTGAAAAAGACACAAAAACTTGTGCAGTTAGTGATGTTATGACTTGCAATGTATGTACTTGTACAGAAGAGGAAGAAATGTCAAACGCAGAAAGCAAAATGTCTCAAAATCAAATTAGAAGACTACCAGTCTGTGATCAAAACAATAAAGTAGTAGGAATTTTGACATTAGGTAATTTAGCACAAAATGATAGAGAATTAGGAAAACAAGAAGTATGCAACACCATCGAAAATATTTGTAATTGCCATGAGCATAAAAATGCAGAATAATCCAAATATTTAGGAAAGAACGGATAAGATTCCGTTCTTTTACATAGAATAAACTAGGAGGGAAGAGAATGATTATTGATGTTGCCTATTGGACAAGGGTTGTTAAAAACCTATTATATGTAGTTTTACTTTTGTTGGGATTATATCTCGCTCTGAGACTTTCTATTTTCTATATGCCATTTTTGATTGCATTCGTCATATCACTTATGGTAGAACCAGCGATCAAATGGATTATGAAAAAAACAAAATTAAGCAGAAGGACTAGTTCTATCCTTATTTTTGCCATAGTTTCAGTCATTATTCTAGGAAGTTTAGCTTGGATTTTAATCACTTTATTTTCCGAATCTTCTAGTCTATTACAAAGTTTAAACGATTATTTTGATAAAGCCTACATACAATTTCAGGCATTGATGAATCGATTTGATTTCGATAAAATTCATTTATCAAATGAAATATTAAATGTAGTTCAAAATTCCACAGGAGATATACTAGAAACTGTTTCCAATTGGCTAAGAAACTCTTTAACGGGATTAATCAACCTAGTAACTAGTTTACCATCCATTGCTATTTGTATTGGTATCACAGTCGTTGCCTTATATTTCATCTGTGTTGACAAAATTTATATATTAGATCAGATTGAACATCACTTGCCAAAAGTATGGGTCAAAAAAATAGGGAGCCATTTACAGGATTTAATTCAAACATTAGGAGGTTATTTAAAAGCAGAGGCTACCTTAATTCTTATTTCTTTCATTATATCCTTAATTGGACTATATATTTTGCAATTTACAGGATTTAATATACAATATCCTTTATTAATGGCATTATTCATAGGATTTGTCGATGCCCTTCCGATCCTTGGTTCAGGAACCGTCATGGTTCCTTGGGCAGTCATTTGTGCTATTAATGGAGACTTTAACTTAGGAATCGCTATCATTGTTTTACTCATTATCATGTCAGTTGCTAGGCAAGTATTAGAACCTAAACTAGTCAGTAAAAACATAGGTGTTCACCCAATCTTTACTTTAATTGCTATGTACACTGGTTTCAAAGTAATTGGCATCATGGGATTGCTAATTGGACCGATTGTACTCATTATATTCAAAAATATCTTTGCTAGTTTAATCGATCGAGGAGTTTTCAAAACAATTTTTGACAGAAGATGATGTGCAATGGGGACGTTTCTTTTTGCACATGGTGAGGGAGGAGCAAGTCGCATTCGTCATTTATACCAAATGGAAGAAGGAGACTTGCTCCCCCTCACCATGTGCGAAAAGAAACGTCCCCATTGCACATTATTCCCACTCAATGGTTGCTGGTGGTTTAGAGGTGATGTCATATACCACTCGATTAACATGGTTTACTTCATTTACAATACGTGAAGATACTTTTTCTAATATTTCATAAGGAATTTTGCTCCAAACACCAGTCATAAAGTCTGTTGTTTCAACAGCTCTTAGGGCTATAGTGTAATCATAAGTTCTTTCATCTCCCATAACACCGACTGATTTCAAATTGGTTAGCACAGCGAAATATTGATTAATATTTTTGTGTAATCCTGCGTTAGCGATTTCTTCTCTAAAGATACTGTCTGCCTCTTTTAATATGTTTAGTTTGTCGTCTGTAATAGCTCCAATAACTCGAATTGCAAGTCCTGGTCCAGGGAAGGGTTGACGATATACTAAGTTTTCTGGAATTCCTAATTCTAAGCCTGTTTTTCTAACTTCGTCTTTGAATAAATCTCTTAGTGGTTCTATAATTTCTTTAAAATCTACATAGTCAGGAAGTCCTCCTACATTATGATGGCTTTTTATGACAGAGCTTTTTCCTAAACCACTTTCGATGACATCAGGATAAATGGTTCCTTGTATTAGAAAGTCAACGGTTCCGATTTTTTTTGCTTCTTCTTCAAATACTCGTATAAATTCTTCTCCAATGATTTTTCTTTTGGTTTCTGGGTCACAGACATCAGCTAATTTTTCTAAAAATCGATCTTTAGCGTTGACTCTAATTAAATTGATGTCAAATTGATTTCTAAAAATTTCTTCGACTTCATCTCCTTCGTTTTTACGAAGAAGTCCATGGTCAACAAAGATACAAGTTAAGTTTTTACCGATCGCTTTGGAAAGTAGAACAGCTGCCACAGAAGAATCAACGCCACCTGATAATGCACATAGGGCTTTTTTGTCTCCTACCTTTTCTTTTAATTTTTGAATGGTTTCTTGTGTAAAAGAACTAATTAACCAATCTCCTGTACAGTTACAAATGTTAAATAAGAAATTTTGGATGACTTGAATTCCATTAACAGAATTATTTACTTCTGGATGAAATTGAATTCCATAAAGCTTCTTTTCTGCATTTTCCATTGCTGCATTTGGACAAGATGGGGTAGATCCAATGTTCCTAAATCCTTCTGGTACAGCCTCTACATAAACGGTATGACTCATTAAAAATGGATTCGTGGTTTCAAATCCTTGCAAAAGTAGGGAAGAGTTGTCAATTGCAACATCGGTTGTTCCATATTCACGCTTATTTGCTTTTGCTACTTTTCCACCTAATGTATAGGTCATTAATTGCATACCATAACAAATGCCAAGTATAGGGATTCCTAGGTCAAAAATCCCTTCTGCACATCTTGGAGCTCCTTCTTCATATACACTAGCTGGTCCTCCTGTAAAGATAATTCCTTTTGGATTTTTTTGTTTGATTTCTTCAATGGATAGGTTATAAGGTACTACTTCAGAATAAACGTTACATTCTCTTACTCGTCTTGCAATTAGTTGATTGTATTGTCCTCCAAAGTCTAAGATTAATATTAATTCATTTTTCACTTGTTTTACCTCCATAATAAATTTGTATTATTTTATCATGTTTTGGTGCAAAAGTAAAGAAATGATAGATTTAAGTTTCCCATGTGTATTTTTCTATAAAAATAAATAAGAGAAATGTTCATGAAATAACAGAAGATAAATATGAAATAAAAGATATTCCAATTTCAAATATAGTAGTATTAGAAGAATATATTGAAATTTTATAATTTTAGCTTCATGTTAATTCTATGATTTTTTACCTTATCTCATAAAATTTATGGGATAAGGGCTTTTCGATTTTTAGCAATGGAAACATATTTTATTTTTATAACAGCTTTACAAAAAATGTAAAATATGATATAAACAATATTATAATTGAATAACATAAACTACAAAATTAGAAAAAAATTAAAGTTAAAAAGGAGGAAATAACATGAAAGCTCAAAAAGGAGAAGCAGGTATAAAAATATTAATTATTATTTTAGTTATTTTAATAATTGCTATGGGAGGAATATTAGGATATAAAATCATACAAGACGAAGAAAAGGCAGTAATGGCTGTATCAGAAGAAGAAATTTTAAATTCCAACAATGTCTTGTTTCATAAAAATTTAGGAGCTGATGGTGACAGTTTGACAGCATTTTGTAGCAATGACACCACCTACACGCAACAAATTTGTGATAATAACAAAATGTCAAATTTAAATAATATTGCCAAGGGAGGAGCTACCATTGCTACAGGTACCACTTATAGAAAAACAGGAGAAAATCGCCATTGGATTTGTCAATCTGTTCTTAACCTTAATAATAACAATGATTATATTTTAGTTGGTGGTGGAATTAATGATTACGCCAATAGTGTTCCTTTAGGTTCGATTACAGAAAATATGACTGCTAGTATTAATAGTGACACTTTCTATGGAGGCTTAGAATTACTTTGCAGAAATTTATTAGGAAAATTTACAAATGGTCAAAAAATAGGTTTTGTTATTAATCACAAAATAAATGATACTTTTAAAACAAAAAACTCTATTGGTTTAACTTTTAATGATTATTATCAAGCTATAAAAATTGTTTTAAATAAGTATTCGATTCCTTTTATAGATTTATCAACAGAAAGTTGCTTTAATACAGAATTGCCTATTTATAAAGAATATACTCAAAATGATCACGATGGCATTCACCCTACAACCATTGGTTATCAATTATTCTATGTAGATAAAATTACAGCTTTTTTAAAAACTCTTTAATGAATTTATCAAAGTAGTCCGCTTGTTGGAATATAGCTTTCATCGGGCGGATATACAAACTCTTCGCTTGGTTTATTAACTTTCTTCATTTCTGTCACTTTAACAATTGGCATATCACCATGATAATCGCTTTTAATAATTTTTCCAGTTACTTCTACCCAAGTATCATTTTCAAAATCTTTGGCATTTTCACACTCACACAAAAAACCAACCACAACAGATTGAAAATCAGAAGAAACAATCATATTTCTTGCTAATACAAATTGATTTTCCTTCAAATCTAATACACGATAAACATATCCTGTAAAATTAATCTGAAGCCCTACATAATCATCTATATTTTCATGAACGGTTTTTAATATGTTGGTATAATTAGCAGTTGTTAATTTTGCAACTCTATTTTGCGGTAGGCAAGATGAACTTTCATGAGAATTACTTGCTCCATGAAATACTTTGAAGCTTACTATTCCAACTATGATAATAACAAGAATAACCACTCCTATAAAGAAATATTTAAAGGTTTTGCTTCCATTAATTTTAACGTTATATACAAACATAATGTTCCTCTTTTCTATTTATAATACTTTTACTAGAATTTATGTGAAAAGAGAGAAAATATTCATGAAATAAAAAAGGATTCTTATAAAATTATTATATAAAATTTCCATAAGGCAATTATAATCTTTTTTGAAAAAATCATAGTAGAACGATATTCTTTTTAATTAAGGAGGGTGTAAAATAGTGAAAAAATTAATAATAGGCTATCGAATATTAAGATGGATTTTTTATGTTGTACTTATTACAAATATTCTTTTTGCCTTTAGTATATCTGTTCTTGCTTTTTATATTAGAATATTTGGAACAGATATTAGTGATCATTATGATATGTTTTACAATATTAGCATGAAATTGTTTCCGATTTCAGGTGTGTTATGGATTATTTGTATCATAACAGCCAGTCTTCAGAAAAAGGTTTTAGAAAAATTTTTTCTGAAAGGTTGTTACAGAGGCGAAAATGTATATTGGGAATACAACATAGATTTGCAAGGTCAAAAGGCATACGACCAATTTTTTGTTTGTATGTATCATACCTATGATTTTTTACCTTATCTCATGAATTTTATGGGGTAAGGTTTTTTTCAAATTGAATCCATTTTGTTAAAATATAAACCTTATAATGACTTGTAACAATTTTTTCCAAAAACACTTGCTAAAAAGCAACTTTAGTGATATAGTAACGAAGTAAAAATATAAATTAACCTAGGAGGAAGGAATACAAAAATGAGTATCTTAAACAAAATTTTCAAATCATATAGTGAAAAAGAAGTAAAAAGAATCATGCCATTAGTAGAAAAAATCAATGGATTAGAAGAAGAAATGGCAAAATTAAGTGATAGTGAATTAAGAGGAAAAACCGATTATTTCAAGAAACAATTAGAAGAAGGAAAAACGCTAGACGATATCTTACCAGAAGCCTTTGCAGTTGTAAGAGAAGCATCCAAAAGAGTATTAGGCATGAGGCACTTTGATGTCCAACTAATTGGTGGAATCATCTTACATCAAGGAAGAATCGCAGAAATGAAAACAGGAGAAGGAAAAACCTTAGTAGCAACCTTGCCAGTTTACTTAAATGCCTTAGAAGGAAAAGGAGTTCATGTTATTACTGTTAACGATTATCTAGCTAAAAGAGACAGTGAATGGATGGGAAAATTATATAAATTTTTAGGACTATCTGTTGGCTTAGTAATTGCTGGCATGGAACCACAAGAAAAACAAGACGCTTACAATGCAGACGTAACTTATGGTACTAACAATGAATTTGGATTCGACTATTTGAGAGATAATATGGTTATTTATCAAAACCAATTAGTACAAAGAGGATTACACTATGCGATCGTTGACGAAATTGATAGTATTTTAATCGATGAAGCACGTACGCCTCTAATCATATCTGGTAGAGCCAATGAATCTTCTGATTTATATCGAAAAGCTAACAACTTTGTTAAAAACTTATCACCTAAAATTATTGTAGAAGAAGATATTAAAGATTATAACCAAGCAGAAGATAATGAAAAATATGATTACATTGTTGACTTAAAAGCTAAATCTGCTTCTTTAACACAAAAAGGAATTAAAAAAGCAGAAGAAACTTTTGGGCTTGAAAACTTCAATGATTTAGAAAATTCAACTTTAGTACACCATGTCAATCAAGCATTACGAGCTCATGGTGTCATGAAAAAAGACATTGACTACATTGTAAAAGATGGAGAAGTATTAATTGTTGACGAGTTTACAGGACGTATCATGTATGGTAGAAGATACAACAATGGTTTACATCAAGCGATTGAAGCGAAAGAAAATGTAAAGATTGCAGATGAATCTAAAACATTAGCCACCATTACCTTCCAAAACTTCTTTAGAATGTATGACAAATTATCTGGTATGACTGGTACTGCTATGACAGAAGAAGGCGAATTCGAGGAAATCTACAATTTAGACGTAATCGAAATTCCAACCAATAAGCCTATGATTCGTGACGATCAAAATGATGTGATTTACAAAAATGAAAATGCTAAATTTAGAGCAATCGTAGAAAATATTAAAAAGAGTCATGAAAAAGGACAACCTGTATTAGTTGGTACGGTTTCCATTGAAAAATCAGAAAAATTAAGCCAATTATTGAAAAAAGAAGGAATTCAGCATGAAGTATTAAATGCAAAATATCACGAAAAGGAAGCTGAAATTGTAGCACAAGCCGGAAAAATGGGAGCTGTTACGATAGCAACTAATATGGCTGGACGTGGTACTGACATTATGCTTGGTGGAAATAGTGAATTCTTAGCCAAAGAAGAAATGAGAAAAAATAAAGTTGCTCATGAATTAATTGAAGAAGCTGATACTTACTATGAAACAGACAATCAAGATATTGTAAAAGCAAGAGAAGATTTTAGAAATTTAGTGAAAAAATATGACGAACAAATCAAAGAAGAAAAAGAAAAAGTTATCGCTAGCGGTGGTTTAAAAATCATTGGTACTGAAAGGCATGAATCTAGAAGAATTGACAATCAGTTACGTGGACGTTCTGGACGTCAAGGAGATAATGGTGAATCGAAATTTTACATTGGATTAGACGATGATTTGATGAAAATATTTGGTGGAGATGCCATTACTAGAGTATACAATACATTAGGGGCAGATGAAAATATGCCAATTGATTCTAAAATTATATCAAATGCTGTCGAAAATGCTCAAAAGAAGGTAGAAGGTAGAAACTTTAGTATTCGTAAAAATGTATTAAAATATGATGATGTTATGAATGCTCAAAGAGAAATTATTTACAAGCAAAGAAGACAAGTGTTAGACGGAGAAAATATTCACGACAATATTATTTCTATGATGGAATCCATAGCAGATAACATTGTTGATATGTTCATTAATATCGAAACTTCTGAGTTAAATGTAGAGTCTCTAAATACCGAAATCATCAACATTTTCGGTATTGACATGTTAGACGATATTAAGAAAAACCAAAACGATTCAGATGCTATTTCGGAAGAATTAAAGAAAAAGGCAATGGAAATCTACGCTGAAAAAGAACAAGAAATTGGCACTGACGAAATGAGAGAGTTGGAAAGAGTCGTTATGCTTAAAGTGGTTGACGAAAAATGGATGAACCACATTGACAGCATGGACGAATTGAAAAATGGTATCGGCTTACGTGCTTATGGTCAAAAAGATCCTGTTGTTCAATATCGATTAGAAGGTTTTGATATGTTCGATGAAATGGTAAATGATATTAAAATCGATGTTACTAAAATATTGATGCATATTAGACAAGGGGGAGATGCTAAAAGACAAGAGACTGTTAAGATTACAGGTGCAGCTTTAGAGGCTATTCATAGTGTAGATGGCGGTGCTAAGATAGGAACAGATGTTGATAAAACAATCCGCAATGAAGGACCAAAAGTTGGTAGAAATGATCCTTGTCCATGTGGAAGTGGGAAGAAATACAAAAATTGCTGTGGCAAAAATCAGTAATATCAACACTTTCAGCGATTGTGCAATAGCAAAAAAACATAAAAATATAGCAGAATGTTCGCAATTTGTTCGCAATCATATAAAAATGTTCACAAAAAAACCTGAACCCCTTTTATATCAGTTAAAAGCTCCTTGCGAACAAATTTTGAATATATTAAATGTCAGTATTTCGATCGGTACTGGCATTTTTATTGTTGAGTTTCATTTTACTAAAATAATTAGTAAAGGAGCGATAACAATGGTTAATGTAAGAAAAAGGGGAAAGGTGTATCAATATCAATTTGAGATTGCACCAGTTGATGGAACAAGAAAATACGTCAACAAATCAGGTTTTAAAACCAAAGCAGAAGCAGAGAAGGCAGGCATAATAGCGTATAACGAATATACGCAAACAGGACACAGTTTTACGCCAAATACAATGTCATATTCAGATTATTTAGATTATTGGCTTAGAGAACATTGTCAGATTAATTTAAAGTATCATACGATACAGGCATATTCAAACATTATAAAAAATCATATTAAACCAAGATTAGGATTTTATAGGTTATCACAAATAACGACATCTACACTTCAAGAATTTTTAAACAATTTATATGTAGAAAAAGCTTTTTCAAAGAACTTTATGAAAAATATATTGAAGGTATTAAAAACATCATTTTCGTATGCAACAGATGTAGTAGGATTTGTAAAAGAAAATCCTGCATTAAAAGTAAGAATCCCAAGATATGATGTTCCAGAAGAAGATCCTGCTCATATATTTAGTAAAGAAGAAATTGAAATAATTCTTGAAAGATTTCAAAATAACCACGCATTTTATTATGCAATACTAACAGCTTATCATACAGGATTAAGAGTTTCAGAAGTATTTGGACTAACCTGGAATGACATAGATTTAGAAAAGAAGACACTAACTGTCAATAAAAATATTTTAAAAAAGAACCAAAATGGAGCTACACACGGAAGACATATAAGTGGTAAAGCGACAACAGTATGGTATTTTGGTACTTGTAAAACAAAAAGTAGTTATAGGACTATTGAAATTGGAGATACTTTAGTAAATGCTTTAAAGGAATTTAAAGCAGAACAAGAAAGAAATAAAGAAGAATATGGCAATTTATATATGAAACATTATATGAAAGAAACATCTAATTATTATAATAATAAACCAGAGATAAAAATATTAAATGCTTATTCAGAATTAGATATTGCTTTACCAGAAGTTGATCTTGTATTTGTAAAACATAATGGAGTATTTGAAGGAACAGATACTTGTAAATATCCGTTTAAGGTAATTCATTATGAATTAGGAATAAACTGTAGATTTCACGATTTTAGAGATACACACGCAACAAGATTAATTGAAGCAGGAGCAGATATAAAAGCTGTTTCAAAAAGATTAGGTCATAGTACAATAAAAACAACTTATGAGATATATGTAAGAGTAACAGCTAAAATGAATAATGATGTAGTCGAAAAATTTGAGCAATTTGCTTTATCATCATAAAAAAATAACTGCAAGCTAAAACGCTACGCTTGCAGTTATTAGGTATACATAAAACTTGAAAATATTGTAAATTTATGCTAAAATATGGGCAAGGGAAAGATGAGTGCAAAAAATGTCGAAAAAAATCAAAATTTCATCAAGTATTATGAACTTTACAAACAATTAAGAAATGAAGGATATACAAAAGAACAAATCTTAATCATTATTAGGAAGGTTTTCAACAGGAACAACAATTAGTTTTGCAGATTCTAAAGCTTTATCAGGCTCTTGATAAAGCTTTTTATTATCCTTAATAACCTTTTCAAATAATTCAAGATGTTCTTTTTTTATTTCTTCATCAGCTTTTAATGCACCAACACTAACTAAGGTTTCTTTTAGAAAAGAATACGTTTGAGCAGATTCAGCAAGTATTTTCAATTGTGGATCTGAATTAGTAAGAACTTCAATATCAACATTTAAAAAATTACAAATTTTTAATACTGTAGAAACGTGAGGATAATTATAACCTTTACAAATATTTGTGATAGTTCCTTTTGTAACTCCAATACCTTTTGCTAAATCAACTTTTTTCATTTGTAATTGATCCAAAAGTTTTTCTAAATTTTTTCCAAAACTAGAATTATATATAATATCATTATTGTTGTTTTTTTTATTATCTTTTGGCATAAAAAACTCCTTTCAGTTAATTTGGATATATTTATTTAAGTTGAATTTAAGTTAAATTGCAATTTCAATAAAGTTAAAAATAGCAACTTAAATTTGCTTCATTTAATTAACCTTTAATACATTATAAAGAAAAAAGCGAAATTAATCAAGTCATTTTACAAAAAAATATCAATTATCTGTACTTTTTTATTAAAATATCTTGACACATTTTAATAAGAGTGATATATATTTTATTGAACTTAAGTTTAAATTAGATGTAAAAAAAGGAGGAAAGAGTATGAAAAATGGCTAAACAAAAGCAAAAACATATTTTTTTTGAAAAATAAGTACAGACAATTGATACAATTCTAATAATAAAGTGGACATTGTAACAATTTATTTTTTACATATAAAGTACAACAAATTGATACTAATGTGTGAGAGTTCTATTAAATTAGAATTTTATTTTTAAATTAGAAGTACAGACAATTGATACAAAAAATATGTGAATATTAAAAAATATAATTTTATTACAGCAAAATAGGAGAAAACTATGAGCGAGTTTATTAGAAAAGAGTTTTTAAGGTTTATATATCAATTCATATTAAATAAGAAATATAGCACAGCAGAAAAGCTAATGGATTTTTTAATTAATAATGAAAATGATATAAATTTGGTTAATTGGTATTTAGAATTTAAAAAATTATTATATGAAAGACCATTAATAATTTGTCAAAGAATCAGGGAATATTTGAGGTAAGCAAAAGAATTAAAAAAATATACAAGAGAAAAGGAGAAATTATTATGGCAAAGAAAAAAGGAAAACAAAAAAGATATTTTTGGTTAAAACTAAAAGAGGATTGGTTTAGTGGTACAACTGAAAAATATCTAAAATCATTACCAGCAGGAGATAGTTTGCTAATAACATATTTAAAAATTCAATTGATAAGTTTAAAAACAGAAGGATTTTTAAAATATGAAAGATTATTACCATCTGCAGAAGAAGAAATAGCAATGTTAATTGATGAACCAGTAAATAATGTAAGATTACTTATAAATGTATTATTAAAGACAGGGGCAATCGAAAGACTAGATGATAATTCTCTTTATTTGTTATCTTTACAAAATTTAATTGGCTCAGAAGGTAGTAGTACAGATAGAGTAAGAAGATTCAGAGAAAGACAAAAGGCGTTACAATGTAACAATAATCAGTTACAAATAGAAGGCGAAACAATTGAAACAATTGGAACAGAAGTGGAAAATTCAAAAGCGTTACAATGTAACGAAAATGTAACGCAAGATGATAATGACGAAAATTTGAAAATATTGCAAAATCTGGATTTGAAGGCACAGCGTTACAATGTAACACAAATGAAACGTAATGGTAACGGAGAGAAAGAGCAAGAACAAGATTTAGAGCAAGAACTAGAGCAAAATAACACTACACTAGACTACACTACACTTGAAATTATATTTAATTATATAAATAAATATGAAGTGAAAAAACAATTAGATTTTTCTCTCACAGAAGAGCAACAAAAAGAACAAGCTAGAATGTTTTTAGTAATAAATACACTTAAAAAACTAGAACTATATTTACCAGATGAAAAAGCATTGGAGATTATGACAAAAGATAGACAAAAAGATTTGCTTATTCAATATTACGTTATAGATGAATTTTCTAAAAGTCCATATAATTTTTTACTTTATAAATTAAATACAGAAAATTTTAATTTTAGATATAAAAAAGCAATGAAGTACGTTGATAAATCAGACTTGGAAAGATTTGTAAGCTATTTAATAGCTTGTTTGCAAGAGGAATTACTAGGTTAAAAGAGTATAATTTTATGTTTTTTTATATTTTTAGGAGTTAGAAATGAAACAGATTATTATGCAATTAAAGGCATTAGGAGTAATAAGATTTGTTTTATTCTATTTACTTGTAGCATTAGAGTTTATATTAAATTTACCATATATCATCATTAGAAATATTTATTTAATATTCAATCTAATGTTTAAGAGAACAGACAAATTTTTTGAAAGAGAACGAATTATATTACTCCTAAAAATAGGTTTTACCAGAAAATTTTTATATAAATGTAAAGAGGATTATAAGCATTATATAAAAAACTTATAAAATTTAATTTTATTACAAAAGAAATTGGAGGAATTGTAATGGGGCAAAAAGTTTATACGCAAAAAGAGATTAGTATAATGTTTAATAAATCTTTAGCACTATTAGCTCATTACAAAAAAGAACTAATAGAAAAAGGATATATGTATAAAAATGAAAAGGGGAAAAATGTAATAAATCAGGAAGGAGCAGAATATTTAAGGCGAAGATTTGCTGAAATAGACCAATCTAAAAGAAAAAATAAAAATGTAAAAGAAGATAAAATTGTATTAGAGCAAGAAGTTAAAATTTTACAAAAAGAAAAAGAGTGGTACAAAGATAAACTAGAATATTACAAGAATCAAGCTGAAGATTGGAAAAAACAAGCAGAAAATTGGAAAGATGAAAAAAATAAGGAGTATAAAGATAAAGAAATTTGGAGAGAAATGGCTATAAAAAATGAAAGAATACTTTTAGAAAATCGAAAGATGTTACTATCATCTTCCAAAGAAAAACCTAATATTTTTAAAAAATTAAAACAAAAAGAAAGGGGAAATAATGAAGGAGCTTGATGGAAAATATTGTTTATATGAAAAGAGTAATTATGTTTGTGGCATATTGAAAGTTAAGGATTGCAAAAAATGTAAATTTAAAGTTCCAAATACAGAAGAAAATTATCAAAAGAAAATAATACAGGTTGAGAAAGATATTGATATGTATAAGGCTAAACATCTCATTTAATATAGGAGGTCCAAATGGAAGAAGTTAATTTAGAAGAATTTCTATTAAAATATGATTTTAGAATAACTAATGATAAAGATATTCCTTTAACAAGAGTTATAAGAATATGTTTAGATACAGTTGGAGAAAATGATTGGATATATTTTGGATTATATTATTTTGATTCAGAAGAAAACATTCGTAAAAGATTAAGACTTGTATTAAATGAAAAAATTTTAAAACAATACATATCGAATTTCTATTATGATGAAGAGAGAAAAGTCTTCAGTATATATTTAGAAGATAGGAGTTAAAAATAAACAGTTAAGGAGGATTTTGAAATGAATCAAACTAATAATGAATTTTTAGAGAAGATGAGAGAAGTAATTAAAGAAGAATTATCTAAAATAGATGTTAGGAAGATGAGTTTTGATAGATGTTTAAATAATATAATTGTTATTTTAGAAAATTACAAAACTTTAAAACAATTCACAGCACAGGTTGAAAACGTAAAGTTTAGTAAAGAAGAAATAGACCAGGCAAAACAAAAAGAAATTGAAAAAATGATGAAAGAAGTTTTTTCAAATAAAGAGATTTATTTAGAATCCTTATATAAAAAGCATTTACAAACTAGATTATTTTTGAACTTTTTAGAAGGTACGTTTGAGGAATACATAAAAGAAACTGAAATTTCTATGAAACCAAAAAGCGAATTGAAAATTGCAATATTATCAGAAGTGTATATGGAAGGAAAAGAGATTAAACAATTTTTGTATGAACACAACTTGGGATATGGCAGAACATTTTATTATGCAAGGAATGAACTATATGAAGAACTAGCTGTAAGAGTATTTGGAATTTATGCACTAAAATTATAAGATAGATAAGAAACAAAAGAGAAAGAAGTGATAATATGTGAGATCAATTAGGAAAATACGCCAAAGAATAAAAAAGAATCCTACTGATATTCCTTATGATGTAAAAGTATCAGTAGCAATTAGAGATAATGGAATGTGTATTAATTGTAAAAATAAAAAAGGAATAGGACAACCTAATGCTCATTTTATAGCAAGGCAATTTGGTGGACTAGGTATTGAGGAAAATATTTTAGAATTATGTGATATTTGTCATAAAGAATTTGATAATTCAATAGGTAAAGAAAAAGTACAATTAGAACAAAAGTATGAAAAATATTTGAAAAGTAAATATCCATATTGGAACAAAGAAATGTTAGTTTTAAGAAGTTATAAAATAAAAAAATGCAAGTTGTGTAATAAAGAATTTGGAACAAAGTCAAGTAAAGAAAAGATTTGCAAGGTATGTAAAAACAATCTCAAACTAAAGCAACTTGCGTGTTCCACTAAAATTTCGTAAGAAATTTAGTGGCAGGATAAGAAAAACGGAGGTTTTTCTGGTTACACTTAGAAAGACAAGCTTTCTAGTCCTCTTTTAGAGCTAAAAATGTTAAGAGGATTTAAAGATGGCATACACTTCGGTGTATTTTTTAGCAAAGGATAATGGAGGAACATTGAAAAATGGCTATTTTTATAACAGTATTCATAACAATAGTGCTTTTTTGTATAGTTTTTCTTTTATATTGTTGTATTGTTGTAGGAAATCAAAGTAAAACTGATGAAGAAAGAGAATTTGAAAATTTAGAACAGTCAGAATATATAAAGAAATCAAAAGAAATAAAAAAGCAAAATAAGAAAAATAGATATAAAGATAAAAATGATAAAATTATTTATCTTTAAGAAAGTAGGTACAGATGAAAAGTTTAATAATTGCAGAAAAACCAGAACTTGCAAAATCAATAGTAAATGCAATAGATGGGAAAGTAAGTAACAAAGAAGGATATTTTGAAAAAGGAAATTATATAGTAACGTGGGCTTATGGTCATATTTTAAGATTAAAGACACCAGAGGAATATGATGAAAGCAATGAAAATTGGGAAATAAAACAGTTGCCAATATATTTTGAAAACTGGGGGAAAGTTCCTATTGGTAAAACTAAGAAACAGTTTAATATTATAAAAAAACTAATAAATGAATGTGATGAAGTAATTAATGCAGGAGATATAGATGAGGAAGGACAATTATTGATAGATGAAATAATTGAATATTGCAAATTCAAGGGTAATGTTAAAAGAATACAAACATCTGCATTTAATGAAGATTACTTAAAGAAAGCATTGAGAAATTTAGAACCTAATTCAAAATATAAGACTTGGGGAAAGAGTGCAAATGCAAGAGCAATAGCAGATTATGTTGTAGGTATAAATCTAAGTAGATATTTTTCTTTATTAAATGAAACCACATTGTCAGTAGGAAGAGTGCAAACTCCAACATTAGGATTAGTAGTAAATCGTGATTTAGCAATTGAAAATCATATAAAAGAAAAATATTATGACGGATATGTAGATATTAATGTAAATGGAAATATTGTTAAGGCAAAATTAGAAAATAAAGATAATGTTATTTATAAAAATCAAGAAGAGTTAAAACATATATTAGATAAGTTTATAAATAAAAATCTAAAAGTAAATATAACAAAACAAATTAAAAATGAAAATGCTCCATTACCATTTAATCTAACTAAGTTACAATCTCATATTAGTAAAAAATATAAAATTAAGCCTGATGAAACATTGAAAATAACGCAGGATTTAAGAGAAAAATATCACGCAATAACATATAACAGAAGTGATAGTCAATATCTTAATGAAGAACATTATAAAGAAGCACCAGAAGTTATAAAAAAGGTATTAAAAAATATTGATTTAAAATTAGATTTAGATTATAGTAATTTACCTCATTCAAAATGTTTTGATGATAGTAAAGTAACAGCTCATCACGGAATCATACCAACTTTAATAAATTTAGAGTTATCTAAAATGAATGATAAAGAACAAAAAGTATATAAAGAAATTTGTATGTATTATTTAATCCAATTTATCAGACCATTAAAAAAAGAGATTACATATTTAGAAACAGAAGATCAAAATAAATATAAGTTTAAAGCAAGTTCAACAAATATTTTAGATGAAGGATTTAAGAAATACTTAGATAAGGATAGTAATAATGATAATATAGAATCAACATTGTCAAAATTATTAGATGGATTATATACTGGAATTATAATAAAAAATGATATTAAAGAAATAGAAACAAAACCACTTGCAAGATATACACAGGCAAGCCTAATAGAAGATATGACAAGAATATCAAAATATGTTGATGATCCTAAAATAAAAGAAATATTAAAACGAAAAGATAAGGATAAGGAAGGCGAAAATGGAAGTATAGGTACAAGTGCAACACGAGCGAGCATTATTCAAAATCTGATAAAAAGAGGATATATTAAAGAAGAAAAAGATAAAGTTATTTCGACAGAATTAGGTAGAGAATATTATAAGATATTACCTGACGAATGGAAAAAAGCAGATTTAACAGCAAAGTGGTGGATTATCCAGGAAGAAATACGAGATGGAAAAGCAGATCAAAATAAGCTATTAAAATCTATTCTTTTAGATATAAAAAATGTTTTAGAAACGAAAGATGTGTCAAAATTCAAATTAAAGAGAGACTATAAAAGCGAAAAGACAATATTAGGACATTGTCCTTTATGTGGTAAAGACATTATCGAATCTAATAAATCATATTATTGTTCTGGATATAAAGAGGGTTGTAAATTTTCAATTTGGAAAACTATATCAGGAAAGAAAATATCAAAAACAAACGCTAAACAATTGTTAGAAAAAGGAATAACAACAGAAATAAAAGGTTTTAAATCTAAATCTGGAAAGCAGTTTAATGCAAAATTACAAATTATAAACGAAGAAATCAAATTTTTATTTTAGAAAATAATTAAAATCCAGGAGAATCAAATAATTATTCTTCTGGATTTTTTAACCAATTTTTAGCTTCAACATTTTTAAATACTTTATCATCAAAAAAGTCTTTTAACTCTATATCAAAACCTTCACAAATATATAGCAAATTTTCTAATCTAATTGTTTTGGTACTTCTTTTTAAGAAAACAGAAAGCGTGTTACGAGGTATACCTGTTAAAATACTTAAATCATATATCTTCATATTATTTTCTTTCATAAGTTGCTTTATTCTTACTACAATTGCGTCAGATAATTCCATCAATTTATCTCCTCTCATAGATACAATTATTTAAAATTATATCAAAAAAAGTTTATTTACCTGGTCAAGCGATTGAACAAAAAAGAAAAACTATTTATTTTTTTGTGATATTATGTTATAATATATGGCTAGGAGGAGAAGTTTTATGAAAAAGGATTTTTATATTCTTCAAATAGAAGATGAAGAAGCATTAGCAAAACAAACAGAAGATATGATAAAAGAGAATTGTCCTTTTGTTACGAGAATGAAAACTGTTGGAACAGGAGAAAAAGGGATTGAAGAAATACAAAAAGAAATGCCAGATTTTATTATTTTGAATCAATATATGCCAGGAATTACAGGGTTAGAAATGCTTGAAAGATGTCATAGTTTAGAACTAAAACTTCCCGAAGTGATCGTAATTACAGGTGGGTTAAAAACTAAAGAGGAAGAAGATAGATTTTACGAATTAGGAGTAAAGTATATTTCTTCAAGACTACTTAATGATATTCAAAGAAGGTTTATTTTTTATTATATTGTGGAATGTTATAAAAGTTCAACTAAAATAGAAGAAGAAGATATGACAAGAATAATATCGAAACAATTGAATGAAATAGTTGAAGATATAAGAAATATAAAACAGCCATATAATGTTGCATTATTAGGCTATCTTCTTAGGCACTTATTAATAAATAATATTGAATATACAACAGAGATAAAAGATGATTTATATAAAGAATTACAAGAAAAAAATAATTTAACAGAAGATATGATAAATGAAATACGAGAAAGAATAGAGGAAGTAATAGAAAAAAACTATATAAACGAAAATCCAATAAGAAAGTTAAATTATAGTATAAATAAAGATGAAATTCAGAAAGAATTTTTTCATAAGTTAAAAGAAAATGTTTTAAAAGATATAATTGCTGAAAGTAACTAACTTAAAGTTGCTTATTTTTAGAACTGCAACTACTACAAATAAGAGTGATTGCAATACAAACAGATTATTCAAAAAATCTCTTACTCATAATATAATTGAAAATATTGTGAGAGAGGGAATTGATATGAATTTTAAAAAGATAGGAAAGAAAATAGCTGATAAAAGAAGTTTATTAGGAATTACACAAGAAGAGTTAGCAGAAAAAGTTAATTCTTCAGCTAATTATATATCTAATATAGAAACAGGAATCAAAAGTGGAAGTTTAATTTTCTATATTAAAGTGGCAAATGAATTAAAACTAAGTTTAGATTTCTTATTTAGTGAGGAACTTCCAAATTTAGATACAAATACAGCAACTAATAATGAAATTATAGAAATGATTGATATGCTAAGTAAAGATGAGAAGCAAATGGCAAATATATTTATTAAGAATATTGTTAAAGGTTTGATAGAATTAAGAAATGAAAATAAGTAAACATAAATTTTTGCAAAAAGTTTGCAAAATACTGCAGTATACATTCAATAATTCAAGTGCTAAAATATTAATATGAAAAATTATATTTAAAGAAAGCGAGAGAAATCTTGGCTTTCTTTTTTTGCACAAAGGAGGAAAATTGATGGCTACTTTATTGGAAAAACATATGAAATTAGAAGAAATGAAAAAAATAAGGAATTGGAGGAATGAAGGTTATGAATTAGAAAAAATTAAAGAATTAGTTGATAAAACTAATATTACTGAAGAAGAAATTAAGCAAGTATTTTATGAAAATTCAGAAGAGATTCAAGAGCAAGAACAAAATGAAAATTTAGAAAATTCAGAAATACAAAAAGACATAGAAGAAACAAAAAATGATATTGAATTTACAAAGATTGAAGATGAATCTGAAGAAGAAAAAATTGAAACAGAGTTAAATAATGAAGAATTACAAGAAAGTAATTTTGATGATCTTGAAGAAATAGAAGAAAGTGAAATAGAAGTAGTTGATGATATACAAGAGAGTATTCAAGATGAAAAATATGAACTTATAAAAGATGAAGATTTAGAAGATTTTCCAAATCAACCTTTTAAAATGTATTCAGAATCAAGAAAAAATACAATGATAGAAAGCATTAAAATAAATGGAATCATAGAACCAATAGTTGTAAGAAGAACAGAAAATGGGAAATTTCAAATATTATCTGGTCATAATAGAAGATTATGTGGAAGAGAAGCAGGACTAACTGAATTTAAGTGTATTGTAAAAGAGAATATGACAGAAGATGAAGCTAGATTATATATGGTTGATAGTAATTTAATGGTTAGAGATGTAATGCCTACTGAAAGAGGTAAAGCTCTAAGTATAAGAAAAGAATGTTTAAAAAATGAAAAAATAGCTTCTAAAATTGAAAATGAAATAATGCAAGATAATGTAGATAAGTTAGATACAATTCAACAAAAAATGATAGAAGAAAACCAAATGAGTAATGGTAACATTCAAAGATATATACGATTAAATTATTTGATTCCAACTCTTGGAGAAATGGTTGATGATAAAATAATAAATTTAAAAACAGGAGAAAATTTAAGCTTTTTAAATAAAAAAGAGCAAAGAGATGTTGCAAATATAATTGAAAAAGAAAATATTAAAATATCAGAAGCTATGTCAAAGAAAATTAAAAAGTCTTCTGAAAGTGGAGAACTAACAAAAGAACTAATGAAACAAATATTAATAAAAGAAAAGGATAAAAAGTTAGAAATAAGAGTAATTTTCTCTGAAGATGAAATTAAGAAATACTTTAATAGAATCAATAATGGTAATGTTACAGCAAAAGACTGTAAAGACTATATTTTAGCAGTTTTGGAAGAACAGACAGCATAAAAAATACACCGAAGTGTATCTCATCTTCATAACATCTGCATAAAAAATGATGTAGCAGAGGAGTAGAAAGCTTGCCTTTCTAACTGTTGACAGGAAAGACACTTCTTTCCTTATCCTGCCCTTAATTTCTTTTTGGAAATTAAGGGAACACGAAAGATAAAGCAAGGAGAGATAAAATTGAATAGTAAAATTATTAAAAAGAAAGAGGAAAGCAGAACAGAAAAAGTTTATGCTGTAGTTCCTAAAACATTAAAAGACGCATTAAAAAAATATGTTGCTTCAATAGCAAAAGAAGATAGAAAAGCGACTGAAAGTGAAATTATAAATAGAGCATTAGAAGAATACCTTGAAATTAAAGCTAATGAAAAAAGTGTAAGTAAATTAGAAAAAATGTTAGAAAAAATAATAGAAGAAAAGTTAAGTAGAAAGTTTGAAAGACATATTGCATTGTTAAGTAAGAGTGCAAAAGCAAGTTTTTCTTCAATATTTTTACAAGCTTATGTATTATCATACATATTTAATAGTGAAGATGATCAGCAATTCATAAAGGATAAAATCAATCTTGCAAATAAATTGGGTTATCAAGCAATAAAATCTCCATATTTTGAAGATGACATCACTAGAATATTACCTAAGGACTTAAATTTTAAAAATTTAATATAAGGAGTAGTATATGGAAAAAGATTATAAAGAACAATTAAAAAGTGTATGTAAAAAATATAATTTTAAATATGTAGAATACTCTGAAAATAAAATAGCATTATGTGCAAAAGATACAGATAGGCATTGGAGTGATTGGATTAAATTAGATTTAAAGAATAAAGATGTAACATTGGTAGGAAATACAGATAATTGTAATTTTTGGTTTTGTGATACTAGAAAAGATATGACACCAGAAAAAATAATAGAATTTGTAGCAGACCTTAATACTATGCTTCGTAAATTTAATAATTCATATATTTCTGTAAAATCTTTAATAGATCCAGAAGATTGGCAAGAAGTTGCAAAAGTACAAGACGCTTATGAGGATAATAGATATAAAATTCAATTTGAAGAAATTGTGTTTGGTTCAGATAATTATATTTATTTTTCTATATTAAAGGAAGAATATTTATTTAATGGATTATTTAGAATACACGATCCTTCAAACGGAAATGATATGACGTTAGTTAGTATAAGTGATTGTGAAAAGAAGAAAGATCAAGATTTCTTTAATGCACATTGGGAAGAAATAGAAAATGAACTTTGTGAACGTGCAATAGAAAGACAAATTTCAGATGTTATTGAAAAAATAAATAGTTCTAATAATTCTCATTTATTTAAAGGTATTGCTAATTGTGTTTTAGATGAATTAAAAGATGATATGAAAAAAGGAAAAATTAGTGAATATTTAAAAGTTGATTATGATTCTGTAATAAATATTACAGAAAGAATTTTAGATGATGAATACTTTATAGAAAGTGTAAGTAGTTGTATATGCTATGCAATTGATATGAAGGAATCAGAATTAGAAAATATGCAAGAATCAGAAAAATCTTTGTAAAAAGGAAATATAGTAAATGGATAAAGATAGATTTAGTGATGGAGTTTTCTTTAAATGGTTAAATCAAAAAGAAATATATAAAAAGTATGATAATAAAGGTAGGTCAATACGAATACAAGCGTATTTAGACGAGCTACACGAAGATTATATTGCTACTAGACCAGGTGCTGATTTTGGAGATGATTTACACGGACTTTTTGGATATATAAATGGTAATTCTAATGTGGAAAAAATGGATTTAAAGGAAATAAAAAAGTATGTAGTAAATAAAACTTTAAACAATATAGATATATATAAAACTGTAATTTCACTTAGTGAATCTGACGCAATTCAATATGGATATACAATTAAAACTGCTTGGAAAGATTTAATAATTGAACGAATAAATGAAATAGGGGAACAGTATGGAATAAAACCAGAAAACATTGAATGGACAGCTTCATATCATTCTAAAAAAAATAATCCACATTGCCATTTGCTTTTTTGGAATAAAAATCAAAATTTAGAACTTCAAAAGAAACCATTTGTTAGATATAAAAAGATTAGAAAAGCATTATCAAAAAGTATATTTAAACTAAAATTAAAAAGTTTATATGATATTAAAAATGTTTCTAAAAAACAAATAGCAAATTTAACAAATGAGGAATTGCAAAAATATAAAGATACACTAAAAGAATTTTATAAGAATCCAGATATGCAATTAAGAATTGTAGATACAGATAATGAAGAAAAAATAATAATGGATAGCTTAAAAGATTTAGAATTAGAACATCATATTTATATTTGTGATATAGAAGAACCTAATAATTTTACAGAAATAAAGAAAATAGAGGTAGACAGATTTGAATTTAAAAATTGTGGAGAACAATCAATACTTTATAGGCAAAATTCTTTTTTAGACACAGCAGAGTTTTTAGCAAATTTCTCAAATTTAAAAGTATTTGATAGTAAAAGTGAGTTAGAAAATTATATAGCTCAAAAGAATAAAGAACATATAGACATAGAAAACAAACTTAAAGAAATAATGCCAGATATTTTTGGAATACCAATAATATCAAATAAATTCAAAGAGCAAAATTTCGATATTATTCTTAATAAAATAGCAGAGTTAAAAAGTATATCTAATAATTTTGAAAATGGTTATAAATACAAATATCAAATACCAGAAGTAAAGATGTATATAGATGAACTATCTAAACTTATTCTAAATACTTCAGAAGATTGCAAAAATGAATTTGATGAATACATACAAACATCAATAAATGTTTCAAGAATTATTGCTGATATTGATAATAAAAAGGACTATGAAAAAATAAGAAGAAGAGCAGAAAGCGAAATGTTTAACAAGATAGGAAATCAGATAATGCAATTTGTAAAAGAAGTTAGTTTTGAAGAATATATTAGAAGGAAACAAGAGTGGATAGATAATAGAATTAAATATGCAGAAAAACAAGGAATAAAGAAGGCAAATGAAGATATATATTTAAAACGATTTGAAAGTCAAAATGCTAGAAAGATGATAAATGATATATTTCAAATGCTATCAGAAGAAAACATATCACTTAATGCTTATTACAATAGATTAAAGAATAGTAGCAATTTATCTAAGCAAGCTAAGAAAGAAATATACTTAAAAAATAGAATGAAAGGAAATATAGATTGGGGATTAGAAAGATGAATTGTATTTTTTTTAAAGAAAAAGTACAGACAATTGATACAAAAATACAATTTTTAAAACCTGCAATCTCTTATTTTATCTATATAGTACAGATAATTAATACAAAATGTTCCACAATAAACATTAATATCAATTTTAATAACAATTTGCAAAAGGAATAAAAATGATTAATATTTTAATTTTTATAATTTCACTACTTGTTTATGGATTTTTATTAAGAATATTTGGCTATTCATATAAGACTTTTATTCAAGTAGTAATTAATGCAACTTTAGGCTTGATTGCATTGTATGTATTAAAGCTTATAGAAATTCCAGTACAAATAAATTGGATTTCAATAATAATTACAGCATTTTTAGGATTACCAGGAGTAGTTGTAATTACAATTTTTAAAAATTGAAAGGGGAAAAAAATGATAACTGATGAAACAAGGCGTGAAAGCTATCAAAAAATAATACCAAAGCAACCAGTTCGCTATGATCAAATCATTTACATATTAAAAAACAATCCAGAAGGAATGACAGCTAAAGAAATAGCAGTTGAATTACATAAATTGAAACTAATTCCAAGTACAGAAAGAAATTTTGTTTCTCCTAGATTAACGGAGTTAGTGAAACAAGGAAAAGTTAAAACGATAGGTAAAAGAGTTTGTCAATATTCAAATAGAAAGGTTGCAGTATTTAAAGTTATTTAGATAAACCATACAAAAGAGGAGAAAAATAATAATGAACAAAAGATTAAGTTTAAAAATAATAGGAATGATATTTGCATTTCTCATTAGTATATTTTTATCAAGTTTAATTACCTTTTGCTTAATGCAAATATTTTTAAAACAGCCAGAAGAAATTTTAAAAATAAATGTTTTTAGAGTTTTAGAAACAGTTGTAAGTTCTAAAGAAAGTATTCAAATTTTTGTATTAACCATTATAAGTTTTATGTTATTTGCTACATTTTCAGTTTTCAAATTCTTCAGAACAAAAGATTATCATAGCAAAACATATAAAGTAACGGACAATATTGAGATTCCTGTTCCAGTAGGTGGAAAGCAGACACAACACGGCTCTGTGTGGTGGTTGGATAAAAAGAATTTTAATAAAACATTTGGAACAAACACAATAGATCCTGAAAATCCTACAATACAAGAATTATTAAAAAGGTCAATTGATGATAAGGAAATAATAAAAAAATCTGAAAATGATGAATCAGTAAAAATTAGTTTAGATGTAGAACCATTACCAGAAGAATTAAGAAAACCTATCTTTTCTAAAGGTGGTTTAGTTGTAGGAAAAAAGGATAGAAAAATTATAAAGCCATATATAAAACATATAAAACTACCTAAGACAACAAAGTATTTAAAACTTCCTTCAATAAAAGTAAGAAAAGTTGAAGATGTATTTTTTATAAATGATGATTTACATTCATTAACAATAGGAGCAACGAGATCAGGAAAAACAAGAAGCTTAGTTCTTCAAAGTATAAATAATACAGCATTAGCAGGAGAGAATATGATAATTAGTGATCCAAAACGGGGAGCTGTTTGAATACACTTGTGTGGAATTAAAAAGGTTAGGATATAACGTATTAACACTTGATTTTAAAACACCATTAAAGAGTTCTAAATACAACTTTTTGCAACCAGTAATTGAAGCTATAAAACAGAAAAATACACCAAAAGCAGAGAATTATGCAAGTGATATAGTGCAAAGTTTAGTTGGAGATGTAAAAGGAAATGGCGAAGCTATTTGGAACAACGGGGAAAAGGCTGTAATAAGAGCGACTATAATGGCTGTCATAATGGAAAATATAGATAATCCAAAACTTCAAAATCTTCCTAATGTATATCATTTCATTGCAGAAATGTGTAAAGAGCAAGAAGATAAGACAACATTAATTGATACATATTTAGACTTTTTAAAAGAAATTGATAATACACACCCTGCAATTGCAAGTTTTGCACCTGCTCAAATGGCAGCGAGCAAAACAAGAGCGTCATTTTACACATCAGCACTTTCTACATTAAATATTTTTATGGATAGTTATGTAGCAAGTATGATTAGTGAAAATGAGATAGATATAAATAAATTTAATGAAGAAAAAACAGCACTTTTTATGATTTTACCAGATGAAAAAACAACCTTCTATGGCTTATGTAGTTTATTTGTTAATCAAGTATATACAAAGCTTGTAGAAATGGCTGATGAGAGGGGTGGTCGCTTAAAAATTCGTACTAATTTTATATTAGACGAATTTGGTTAAGGTAACTTTTCAGCAATACCTAATTTTCGGACGGATTTTTAACAGTTCGGACGGACGGAAGACGGAATTAAATTTAACTTATTTATTCAGAGTTTTAGCCAATTGAATGAAAAATATGGAGATAATGTAGCTCAAAATATAATTGATAACTGTTTCGTACTTAATTACTTGAAAACATCATCAGAAACAACTGCAGAGCGAATTTCAAAACGTATTGGCACTTATACTACAACAAGTTGGTCGGAGAGTAGTGATAAAAAATCTGATAATAGTGGAAGTAATTCTATGAATTTAATTTCAAGGGCATTACTAACAACAGATGAGATTCTAAGATTACAAAGACCATATTTGCTAGTTATGTGTGCTGGAACAGAGCCTGCTATAACTAACTCTCCTGATTTAAGTAAATGGACTTTTAATAAACTTTTAGGATTAGGAGATAAGAATTGGAACATTAAAGTAAGACAACTTAGAGAAGACGCAAGAGTTATTAGAGAAATAGTACCACTTGAATTATGGGATATAGATAAGCAGACAATGGAACTTAAACAAAAAAAGAAGGAGCGAGAACTGGAGGAAAGACGATTGAATTTTATGAAAAGACAAGGGGCAATCGAATATCCAAAGGGAAATTTATAGGAGGAAAACAAAAGATGAAAATTAAAGAAAAATTATTAACACTAGGAACATCATTAGGACTAGGCATAATGTCATTAAGTAATACGGTATTTGCTGACATTGTAACAGAAGTATCAGGTGGAGGAGAAATACAAAGTAGTAAAATTGGCACAGGAATGTTAAGACTTGTAAAGGATTTAACAGGAACATTACAATGGATAATTCCATTTGTGGGAGTAGGATTTATTTTGTGGCACATTTTTAAGATTATATCAGGAGATGAAAGAGATCAAGAAATACACAAAAAAGGAATTATTAAAGTTTTAGTTTGTATAGTAGTTGGTTTAATAGTAGTAACAATTGTAAATCTAATGGGAAGATATTTCTCATAATTCACGGAGGTAAAGAAAAATGAATAAAAAAGAACAAATTGAAAAAATGAATTTAGAAGTAAAAGAAAAATTGGATTTAACGGATAAAGAATATAAAGATTCAAAAGAAGTATTAAGCAGATTAAATGAAATGGATTTAGAAAATAATCCAGAATTATATGAAAATACGCAACCAGAAGTTAAGAATCCAACAGAAAGACAAAAGAAAATTAAAGAATTAGAAGAACGTAAAAAACAAGCAGAGGAAGAAGAAAAAACACTTATAGAAAACTTTTCAGAAGAGATAGGACAAAGTATAAAAGATACAGAAAAAATTTGGGGGTATTTAAAGCGTTATGCTTTAATTGGAATGGTTACAGGAGTACCAGGAATTGCATTAACTTGTTTATATGATAAATGGAAAGAAAATTCTATGGTAAAAGAGCTAAAGGAATTAAATCAAAAAGTTGTTGCAAGTCAAAATGAACCAGAATTGCATAAGGAACTAGCAGAAAAATATCAAAAATATGAAAGAGAATTTTGCAAAGTACATCATATTGACAAGATACAAGAAAATATCAAGAAATCTAATTCTTTTTTAGAGATAAAAAAGAATAAAGAAACATTACTTGGATTTGTTAATGAGATTAATAAATATAAAAATATAGATAAAAAAGAAACAGAAAAGGAATTTGAAAAATTAAAACAATTATCTGATGAGTTTATAAAACAAGAAGAGAGTAAAGAAAATATTGAAGAAGAAACAGTTGAAGAGGACGAAGAAATAGTAATAGAACCAAAATAAAATAGGAGGGAATTTATATGGTAGTAGGTGTTTTAATAGCAACAGCAATTTCATTTCTATTTGGATATATAGCTCAGGCAATTTTCAATTGGTTTAATGGTGTTTATGATGTTATGTTTTGGAACGCCTTTGCTATAGAAATAAATTTTAGAGGACTTTCAAATTTTAGTATTTCAGGACTTTATAATGCAGTTTATACTTTTGCAATTGCAGTATTAATAATGTTTTTTGTAAAAAAAATGATTGAAGTTTATATGGCTTGGTCAAATGGAGATCCAGAAGTAAGTCCAATGACAGTTGTTATAGGTTTTGTTAAAGCATTAATAATAATGATTTGTTTTGGATTTATATATACGCAATTTGCTTGGATTTGTTATGACTTATATCAATCTATTTTTATAGGAATGTTAGGGAATTTTCAAACAATGGGTGTAACAGTTGGAAATGTGGCTTGGAATATATTAGGAGCATTTTTCTATTTAATAATAGCGATTTATATGGTTCTAATATATTTCCAAACTCTAACAAGAGGTATTGAAATGTTTATATTACGTTTAGCGATTCCAGTAGCTTGTATTGGACTTCTTAATTCTGATGGAGGAGCGTTCAATGGATATGTGAAAAAGTTCATATCAAATGCTTTTACAGTAATAGTACAACTAACATTATTACAATTTGCAATTTTACTTATGAATAATGCACATATTATTTTGTCATTATCTACTGTAATGATAGCAAATAGAACGCCACATTTGTTAAGAGAGTTTATGGAAACATCAGGAGGAAATTCAAGTCTTGGTTCAAAAGTTTCAACAGCTACAAGAACAGTAAGCAGTTTTAAAAATATTGTTAGTAAAGGTAGATAAAAATGATTTATATACGAAAAAATTTAGATAATATATTACACCCTAATGAAGCCTATACATTAACTTATTTGGATAACAAAGGAAGATTAGTAAAAACAACAAAAGAAATTGATTTGTATAAGATTTGCAATCAATTATATGAAACAAAACAATTAATAGAAAAAGGAATAATAGCTTCTAGTAAATATGATTATGACGAATGTTGTAGTTATGTATATGGTTTCAATACAAGAAAAGCAATTGAATTAGTGAAAAAACATATACAAGATTTAAGTGTAACAATAATTCAAATTACATTAGATAAAGAACAAGTTTATTCAGTACAAAATTTAACGGAAGTATTAGAAAATACGAAAGAACAAATAAAAGTGAGAAATGAATTGATTAAAGAATATCAAGAAGAGGAAGAAAATTATAGAAAAGGTTTAGTAAAGAAAGTGATTCATATTCAATCAGAAAAGGATTTTAGAAATCAAGAAATATCAAGATATAAACGAAAAATAAAAGAATATGAAGAATCGTCAATCGAAAGATAAATTATAAAAATACGGAGGACAAAATGAGTAGAATATATCACATAGTAAATTATTTAGGATATTTAGCAGGTTTTGCTTGTGTACTAATGATTGCAGTTGCAGTTTATAAAATTCTAACTGGAGATGATATGGAATATAGAAGATATTTAACCAGGATAAAAAATGGATTAATAGCATTGATTCTTATATTAACAATTAGTACCACAAAAAATCTAGTATTAACTTATTTTCCATACGTTCAGTCAGCAGACGCAATAGGAGATTTTTCAAGTATTCAAGTATCAGTAACAGATGGAACACTAGAAAAAGAAGCTAAAGATAAAAAAGGAAGATGGACTATTTCGATAGATGGAGAGTTGTATGTAAAAACAGATGTTAAAAAAATAAATTTTGGTAGTTTTATGAACTCTTGGAAGAAAGATGTTGATGTGTTTAAAGCGTATGATGAATGTCAAGGAATAACAAGTGGAGGAGTTGCAGAAGAAAAATATTATATGTATTGGACTAAGCACGATAATAAAAGTGTAGGACTACTTATCCCACCTGCCTTAAAAGGAAGTATACACAATGATGATGAATTTAAAGAGCTAATACTTAATCCGTGGATAAGTAGTGGTTGTGAATCTCAATATAAACACGTTGCAAATTAGGAGGATTTTGAGATGAAAATAGTAAAAAAGTCAAAAATGCCTGATGGAACAGATATACAAATTGAAGATTGGAAAAATGTTTATTCACATATTAAGACACTATCAATTGCAACATATCCAAAAGCCAAAAATACAAGTATGTCTGGTTTTATAGAAAGAAATAAAACATTTAGATTAGAATTATCAAAACTTGAAAATGATGAACAAGTAGAAAATATATTTAATGAATTAGAAAAAGGTACAATTTCATTAGAAGAGTTAAGCGACTATTTTTATAATGGTCATAAAGATATGTATTACTTAGGAATGGTTGATAATGAAGAATTACAAGAAGAATTAGATGAAGAAATATAATAGTTACCTTTTTAAAAAGGTAGAAAGGAACACAAAAGATATGGAAGATGAGAGTAGATTTCAAATAAATATGCCTGCTAATGTAAAAATAAGGGTTGAGATTATAAATGGTATTGGAATTAAAGAAATGATAACAACAGCAATAGCAGGAGTAATAGCAGTCTTTATAGCATTGATTTTTAATGCACTATTTAACAATTATTTAATTGCATTAGGAATATGGATTCTAATAACAGGTGCTACATTTATCTCTGTTATGAAAGACAAGTATAACACCTGTATAGCAGAATTAATAAACAATATGATTAAGTTTTATCAAAGACAAAGGATATTTAATTATGTAGTCAAGGAGGAACAATAATGATATTAGATCTTTTAAAAAGAAAAAAGAAAAACAATAATATAAAAACTTCAGCTAACTTATTTTTAAATATAAAAGATGTGCAAGGTAATTTCTTATATACGATTGATAATAAAGTTCTATGCTATTTAAGAATATATCCAAAAAACTGTAAGCTAATGTCAAAAGAAGAGCAAGTTGCACACGGACGAAGTATAACAAGAAATTTTGCAAGTGAATTAAAACCATTAAAACTTTATTTTACAAACAGACCAATAGATTTAAGAAAAAATCAAGATTTTCAAGCAAGTCTAATGGAAAAGGAAAAAGAAGCTCTTAAATTTTCACTATTGGATAAAAGAAGTAGAAGTTTTGGGGTGTTATCTACAACAGGAAAAGCATTAGAAAGCGAAATATACTTAATGATTTGGGCTGAAAATGATGAATATGTAGAGCAGGAACTGGTTAAAAGAATAAATGAAATACGAATGAAATTAACTAATAGTGGATATAAGACAGAAGTTTTAGATGAAAGACTGATTATTCAATTAATAAATAGTTACAATAATCCAGATATAGCTTATATAGAAGATCAAAATTATTTAGAAAGTCCATTACAAGTTAAAATTTAACAAAAAATTACGAATGATAAAAATATATTAGCGTTACGCTAATGGAAAGAGAGTTACAAATGAAAACAAAAGAAATAGAAACAATGCCTATTAATCAGGAGTTATTAGCACTTATAACTCCACAAGGTATTGAATTAAAACATAATAAAGTGCAATTAGGAGAGTATCAACACAAATTGCAATATGTAAGTTCTTATCCATCTGCAGTAAATGTTGGTTGGTTATTGAATTTAAAAGATATACCAAATACTACTGTAAGCCTTGTAATTACACCGATAGAGAACGTACAAGAATATGTTGAGGGAGTGTCAAAAGGTTTAACAACAGATAAAAATATTTTCAATACCACAAGCAATGAAGCATTGAAAACACAAGCTGAATTTAAAATAAAATCTGCTGAAAAAATCATAAAAGATATAACTGTCGATAATATCCCATACGTTAATGTATCTTTTGTATCTAATACAATAGGAGAAACAGATAATAATTTTAATGAAAATTGTAGAACAGTAAGAAACAAAATAGCAGGAATGGGATTAAAAGCTAGAGTACCTGCATTTATTCAAGACAAAGCATTAAGACAAAGTTCTCCTTATGATACATACTATGAAGATATTAGTAAAATATCTAATAAAACAATGAGCCTGGAAGCTCTATTCTTAGGATTACCCTTTTCTGGAAGTGGGTTAGTAGATGTCGAAGGTTACTATTTAGGAACTGATGAAGATGGAAGAATGATTGCTTTTTCCCCATTTTTTAAGGGAAATGATAGAACAAATTCAAACATTGTTATAGAAGGTTCTAGTGGTTCTGGTAAATCATTTCTTGCAAAAAAAATAATGCTTAATGAGTGGTTGAATGGAAGTAAAATTTTTGTAATAGATCCTGAATCTGAAATGCGTCCAATGTGTAAGTTATTAGGTGGGAAATGGATTGATTGTAGTGGTGGAACTGGAAATAATGTGGGTAGAATTAATCCTTTACAAGTAAATCCACTTCCTGAAACAACAACATTTGAAGATGATGAAAATGGAGAATACACTTCAAGTAAATCAGCCTTAGGATTACACTTAGATTTTCTAAGTACATTTTTTAAATTATATTATCCTGAAATAACATCTTTACAAATGAGTTTACTAATGGAGATATTAGAAGAATTATATAAAACTTATGGTATTACTTATGATACAGATATTACAAATATGACTTCAAAAGAATTTCCAATTATGCAAGACCTTTATAATTTGCTGATAGAAAAAGTTAAGGCAAATACAGAACATAAGAAAGAAATAGAAGAAATAAGAGCAGTAGTAAGAGAACTTTCAATTGGTCATCACGGAGAAATATTTAATGGATATACTTCATTAGATTTAGATAGTAGTTTTGTATGCTTAGACGTTTACAGTTTGCAAGGAGCTTCTGAAAAAGTAAAAAGATGTCAATATTTTAATATTTTAAGATATTGCCAGGATCAAGCATTTAGGAATCGTGAAGAAAGATGTTACGTTGTTTGTGATGAAGCCTATTTATTGGTAGATAGAAAAGTACCACAAACAATTGAATTTTTGAGAAATTTTTGTAAGCGTGCAAGAAAATACGAATGTGGACTTATGGTTATTACTCAAAGTTTAGTAGACTTTTTAGCACCAGAAGTTCGTATGTATGGACAAGCTTTCCTAGATAATTCTACATACAAATTCTTTTTCGGAATTGATGGAAAAGATTTAGAAGAAGTTGTGAATTTATATAACTTAAATCAAGAAGAAAAGGCTATATTAAGCCAAAAAGATAAACGGACGTGGATTGTTTTTCATAGGTTCACGGACATACTTTAATAAATGTAAAAGCATTAGAATGGGAAAAGGAATATTTAATTGGTGGTGGAAGATAAATGTCAGATAACAAGGCAAAAGATTTAACAGAAACAGTATTTAGTTTTTTATCAATAAAAGTAAAACTAATAATAATTGGTATTTGTATAGGTGTATTAATTATATTTATTGGAATATTTGGATTAATAGGAGTATTTAGTTCCTCAAATGCTAATTCTGATGATGAGAGTTCAAGTAGCTCTGTTTCATCAGGAAGTTCAACAGAAGTGGTACGAGATACATATAAGTATATAGGAGCAAAATTCAATATGCCATTTGAAGCGTGGAATAGTACAAAAGATGTAATAACATCAAAATTCTCTCCTAGCAGAACAATAACTGTAAATGGAGTAACACAAACAAAAGCTCACACAGGAATAGATCTTGTATGTATATCAAAAGCAAGTCCAAAAATATGTGCTTCTCTTCCAGGAAAAGTGGTAGTTGCAAATCCAGGTTCGACAGGATATGGAAATTATGTAGTGCTACAACATACAGCAGATGATGGTTCTATCTTTTATACTCTATACG
Organism: uncultured Clostridium sp.; assembly: GCA_947567695.1. Classification (GTDB taxonomy): domain Bacteria; phylum Bacillota; class Clostridia; order TANB77; family CAG-508; genus CAG-269. The sequence continues at coordinate 5,670 of CANONT010000002.1, read as the reverse complement.
GACATATGATACAAGGCTCAATTCAAGTTGCAGTAGGAGATGAAGTTGAGCAAGGTAGAGTATTAGGAACAATGGGGAGTACAGGCAACAGTACAGGAAACCATCTTCATTTTGAAGTTAGATTAGGAACTAATTCAAGTAGTAGTGCTGTTAATCCGTTTCCATATCTATTTGGGAGTTCACAAAATAAAGGATAAGGAGTAAGAAATGAAAGAAAAACAAGAATTAAAAAAACAATTAATAATATTAAGTATAGTTTTACTATTTGTAATTGGAATAGCAATTATTCTAAATATGAAAGATAGAAATACAGAAAGTTATACTAAAATAAAAGATTCAACATCATCACAACAAGAAAATGTTCAAAATACAAGTGTAGATGATTTTATGGATAGATTAAAAGGTTTAGTAGAGGAAAACGATAATACTATAACTAATAAAACAGACGATCAAAGCACAATACACTATGAAAATACAGATATAATTCAATTAGATACAGGAGAAATTGTTTTGTATAGTGAAGAGGAACAAGATAATCAAGACTTTCAAGAAGAATAATAAAAGGAGCTGTAACAATGGAGAATGATAGATTATATAAGAAATATATTTATATTTCAAAAGAGCCAAGAGCAATTATAGAAGAATATTGCAAAGAACATAGAATTAACTTAGTAATGAGATTCATAAATGAATATAACTTAAAAAAGTTCTTAGAAACGGAACTTAGAAATTTGAATGGAGTTGATTATTTAATTATAGATTTACAAGCAATAACAACTTCTACATCAGAAGATGAAATTACAAGCTCAATAGAATTGATAAGAAGAATGTATAATGTTAGAATTATCATTTTAGCTGAAGGCTATAAAGAAGGAAATGTTTTATTAGGAAGATTATTCAATTTAGGGATTTATAATATTATTACAGCTAAAAATGATGTAATATTTGCAGATGAAATTGAAAAAGCTTTTTCGATTGAAGGAATGACTTTTGGTAATGCAATGAAATATAAAATTAATGACAATATGTTAGTAATAAATAAAACAACAAAAGTAGTTAAAGAAAATATAAAAAGAGTAAAACAAACTATTACAATTGGAATAGCAGGAACAGAACGTCATATTGGAGCTACAACAGTTGCAATAAATATAGTCAAATATTTATCAGAATTAACTAATGTTACAGCTTGTTATATAGAAAATAATCAGCATAATTCTATATATAGCTTAGTTGAAGATGAATCAATTCCTACCATTTATAATGAGGTATTAAGAAAGATTACATATAAAGGAATAGACTTATATCAAAGACCAGAAAATTTGGCAGATATATTAAAATTTGAATATGAATTTTATGTGTTTGATTTTGGCAATTTTGATGAAATGAGTAAAGAGGAAATATCTTCATTTTTAACGAGAGATTTAAAAATAATTGTTTCAGGAAATAAGGCGTGGGAAATAAACAAACTAATTGAAACATTTATGATTATAGGCGAAGATATTAATTCGTATTTAATGTTTAATTTTGTTAGAAATGAAGATAAAGAAAACTTTAAAGAAAGCTTAGGAAAGTTTTGGAAAGAAAGAGCTTCATTTAGTGAATTTGTTCCAGAACCATTTATTATAGGTAATAAAAGTTTTTATGAAAAAGTATTAAAAGATTATTTATTAAATACCACTATTGAAGAAATAAAAGATAAAAAAGGCTTGTTAAATATATTTAAAAAGAAAAGAGATAAAGAAGATGTTAAGAAAAAATAAACCAAAATCCATATATGATAAAGCAGTAGAAAAGAAAAATGAAAATATAGAAAAAGAGAGATTATATAAGAATCTCAATTTAGATAAAGATAAAAATACTATTGTTTTTGAAAAGAAAACAAGTACAGGAATAAAAGTATTAAATTTTATTGCAGATTCAGTAGGAAAGATTATTGAATTATTAATACTTTTAATAGTTTTAGCATTATTAACAATTGGAGCAACTGTTTTAATTAATCCAGAACTAAGGAATAATCTATTGGAAATACTAAACAATATTAATTTCTTGACATAACTTTTTGCAAAAAGTTTGCAAAATCCTGCAGTATACTTTAATGATTCAGGGTGTTAAAATATAGATACAAACTAAGAAATAGATATACTTTTTAGATAAGTATGTAGAGTAGAGCTATATTTTAAAAATGAAATATTATTCTTGCTCCTTTCAATAATATTTGGTAATCCCCTTTTATATTTCTTGATCTGCATACTTATCTAAGGAGTATATAAAAATAAGGAGGGGAATATGAAGAGAAAGATTATATTGATAAGTATTATATTACTAGCAATAATTGGAATTATCGTAGGAATTATAATATGTATTAACCAGGATAAAACTGATTATGATAGAATTTATCTTAATTCATTAGAATTTGATGGAAGACTTGCAGAATATACATTTAATCCAAAATTAGATGATAAGGGAACATATAAAATCAAATTTAAAGTAAAGGATAACTTAAAAGATAATGTTCACATAAGTTTATATAAACTTGAAAATGGAAAAGAATTAAATATAAAACTTGATGATAAATTGGAATCCGAAGAAATTGAAAAATTAAATGAATTGAATTTAAAGCTAGTGATATATAAAGAAAAATCTTATAATATGCTAGATAAAGACTATATTGATATAGGCTATTTATCTATAAATAATGCTAACTAAAGATAAAATATATATAAGATACAAAAGATAAAATTAATAAAATACAAAAGATGAAAAAGTCAGGAATTTAGGTTCTTGGCTTTAATTTTTGTATTTTATATATACTTTTCATTATAGGAGTGATATAATTACTAATAGTAAGAGAAATAGTAATTTTGAGAAAGGAATTTATATATGTGTAAATGTTGTGAAGAAATAGAAAATTGGAAAGAAATTAATCAAAATAATGAAAATATAACAAGCAAAATATTCGCCGAATTGTCTATTCGTAGTTGGAGAAAAGGAGAGAAAAAAGTTAGAGGAAATGAATTTAGTAATGTAACTACTAACCAATACGAATTAAGGTATTGTCCTTTATGTGGAAAAAAACAATAAGAATAGTAAATGCTTTTTATAATTTAATTAGAACTAAAATAAAATTAGTAATTTATCGAGGAGATAGAAATGAGAATTTTTAGTGCATTAATTTTAGGATTGATAAGAAACATATTTCCATTAATATTAGCATTATTTGCTGTAATAAGGGTATCGAAAATACAATCAATCAGTAGAAAAAATAAAATTATATTAAGTATTATTATCTTATTTTGTATATTTATAATAAGTAATTTGATTTGGCGTTATCAAGGGGATTTTGAAACAATTCTTATGCTATATGCGATTTTTATATTATTGGTATACATAGGACCAGTGGTTCTGTTAGTATTTGCTATAAAATGGATAATAAAAACAACTTCTATAAGTAAAAAATTTAAAATAATACTGCTTGTTATTATTTCAATTTGTGTTTGTATTATTCTAAGTAATTATAGAAATGAAACGATTGATGAAAAATATATAAAACTAAATGAAATTGTTAATAATGAAAGTCTTATTGGATTATCAGAAGATGAAGTGGTTGAATTATTAGGAAAACCAGGTTACATAGATACTGATCCTAGACAAGGATTTACTTTTTATGAATATGGTGCAGGAACAATATATGAAGAATGGTTTTGGGGAAAATGTTATAAAACAAAATATTATCGATTAACTATTTTATTTGATAAAAATGGTATTGCAAAAATTGCTTCTATAAAAGACATTACAGATTTATAGAAGATTGTACTGATTAAAAGAGATCAGAGAAAAATTACAAATTGTCGAGTAGGAGAAAATGATTTGAAAACCTTAATAATTTATGCTAGTAAAACAGGAACAACAGAAAAATGTGCTAAAGAAATAAATAGGCAGTTAAAAGATTCTAAAATAGTAAATATATTAAATCAAAATGAAGATATAAATGAATATGATTTAATTATTATTGGTACGCCAATTAGAATGGGAATGATAGACAAAAAAATAAGAAAGTTTTTGATTAGTAATATTGAAAATTTAAAATCAAAAAAGGTAGCATATTTTATTTGTTGTGGTTTTAATGAAAATTGGAAAAGTTATTATGAACAAAATATTCCAAAAGATTTATTAGATACTGCTATTATTTATGATACTTTTGGAGGAGAAATGGATATACAAAAACAAAAAGGATTCGATAAATTTATTACAAAGATGGTAAGCAAAAACATAGAAAAAGATAAAGAAATAAAAATCTTAAATGAAAATATTGATAAATTTATAAAAGCATTAAGTTAGTGAAAAATTACAATAAGTAGAGAGGGGTGATTTTTATGCCTAAAATACATTGGATAGGAATTATAGAAGAAAATAAAATAAGAGAGTATCAAAGAGGCAGTTTAGATTCTAAAGCAATAAAAATTAAAATGCCTAAAAATATGAATGAACTTATGATTAAAGGGTTACCATTTTTGATTCCTGCATTTATTATTATGTTTGTATCTATGAATATAAAAACTGTTATAAATCAACAAAATATAGTTAATAGACCATTTATATTAGTTGGTGCGATTATAGGCTTTATTCTTTTATTAGTACACGAATACTTACATTCAATAGTATATCCAAAAGAAGCTAACTCTTATATTGGAATTGCAAAACCTATTACATTTGTATCTTTAACATCATATCCATTATCAAAGAGAAGATTTATTGTTATGAGTTTGTTACCATATATATTAGGAATAATTCCTCTTATATTATTTTGGTTATGCCCTGCAAGTTTAACAGAATTAAATGGTATATTTTTTGGAATGGCTTGTATGGGAATGGCTAGTCCTTATCCAGATTCATATACAGTCTACCAAATAATAAAACAAGTTCCTGAAAATAAGAAAATACAAAATTACGAAGATGATATTTACTATATTTAGTAACAAAAAATTACAATTTGTGATTTTGTTACTTATATTTAATAAAATTATAAAAAATTGAAACTTTTTTGAAAGTTACTTGTCTGTTATAGTGAAAGCAGGTAAAAAATGGAGAAAGATGTAGATAAAAAATTATATAATGATTATTTAGATGGACAAAAAGAAGCTTTTGAGTTCTTATATAACAAATATAAAAAAAGAATTGAATATTTTATTTTTAATATTGTAAAAGATTATCAAAAAGCAGAAGATCTTACACAAGAAACTTTTATATATGTTATGCAAAACAAAATGAAAGAAAATGTTTCTTTTAAATATTATATTTATATGGTAGCAAAAAGTAGAGCAATAAATCATATAAAAATAGAAAAGAGAAGAACGGAAATAACAGAAGAATATTTATATAATTTTACTGAAAATATTGAAAAAGATGTATTAGAAGTTATAACTAAAGAAGAAACAAAAAAAGAAGTTATTGAAGCAATAGAATTGTTAGATGAGAAATACAAAAATGCAATATATTTAGTAAAAATTGAAGAATTATCTTATGAAGAAACTTCCAAAATACTAGGTCAAACTCTCCAAAACACAAAAAACTTAATTCATAGAGGTAAAAAAGAATTAAGAAGAATCCTGCTAAAGAAAGGATTTGATGATATGAATAAAATACTAAAAGTAGTTATTGTCATTCTTTGTA
>CANONT010000001.1 GCA_947567695.1 uncultured Clostridium sp. | reverse complement strand
TCTTCACAATATCTTACTTCACTTGGTATTATTGCATAATAGGCTGGTTTATTTTGTTCATTCACATTTAGATAATCACCTTCTTTCATTCAATTATTGTGCAAAAAATAAAGTGTTGTACAAAACACTTTATTTATTAGTTTATCGCCGTTTTATCGCTGGTTTGTCGCCGGTTTGTTGTATTTGTCGCAGTAGTGTCGCAGTAATGTCGCAGTAATGTCGCACCTTTGTCGCTAATATTTTTATATCATTCTAGTAATTTCTGTATAGTTTTCTGTATAATCTCTAAAGTTCTATGTATTTCATATCTAATATTAAAGTCTGCAAAACCTTGATAATACTGTATTTATTTAGGGCAATTACTTTCAAATATTTTTTTAACTCCAAGAGAAGTTGGTGTTAATTTAAAAGACGGATATAATGGAGATCTTTCTTCAAAAGACGCTGGTAGAATCGGTGGTAACATGGTTAGAAAAATGATACAACAAGCTGAACAACAAATGAAATAAGTTCATTTTTAGTTACTAATCTTCATTGGGTAGGAAGTTAAATTTTGTTTTTATCTATTTTATTTTTAAAATACATAAAGGCAGGATTTGATTTCCTGCCTTTTCTTTGTTATAAAATATATTTTTGGCTACCGAAACACAATTTTAAGCTTCTGGTTCTACTAAACCATAATTTTTTCCATCTTTTAATTTATGTATAGCATTTACCTTTCCTGTCTCAACATTAATAAACACTAAAAAATTGTGACTTGGTTTCTCTTTTAATTTTAAAACAGCATCTTCTGGTAACATTGGCTTAATTTCATAATAAGAAGTCTTAATAATTTCATCCTTTATTTCTGCAATCGGATCTCTATCCACCTCCATGGTTCTAATAGAAGCATCTTTCATCATTTTTTCTCTTTTCGTTTTAGCTTTTCTAATTTGTCCTTCCAAAATATCTATATCCTTGTCAATGGATGCATACATATCCTTATCTTCTGTCACTGCCCTATACTTTTCTCCATTTGCTGTTACATAAATTTCTGCAATTTGTTCATTTTTCTCTGTTTTTAAAGTAACTTCAGCTTCTGCTTCTTCAAAATATTTATCAATTCTTTCCATTTTTCTTTCTACATAATCATTCATTGCTTCCGTTATCTTTAGTTCTTTCCCTGTTATTTTTATTTTCATAAAAATCGCTCCTTTCTCTTTTATGCCTTTATTATATACATTAATCTAAAGATTGTCAATCAAATTTTTATTCCCTCATGTCCCCATTTAATCCCAGAACCAGTGGGGACAAAATCTTTCGTAATCAAAACAAATCTTCTAATTTATATTCTTTCTCTAATTTCTCATTAAAATAAAGCTTCGTTACTAATTTAAATTCCTCCAAAGCCTCTTCTTTTAAAGAAAAAGAATACAATTTTTTAGGAGGTGCTGTTACCGTATATTTAATCGCATTTAACGTACTTTCACTAATTTGGATCGTACTCGTATCTTGTTTGCCACAAATCTTACATTTCAATCCATTGTCTTTTATACTAAAATAAGCCAAACTTTCTTTTTCATTACAATTTGTACATGGCATCACTTGAGGCGTAAATCCTAAAATACATAACAAACGCAATTTAAATACACTTAGTACCAGATCTAAATTTTTATCTGTTTCTGATATGGTATAAAGTGTATTTAAAACTAATTGTAATATTTGGTAACAATTTTGATTTTCGTGTGTTACATCTTGCACGATTTTATTAATATGTACTGCATATTTCAGCTTATCGAGATCAACTCTCAAATTGTAAAACACTTCCATTGGTTCGACCGAATTAATATGATAAGTTTGAGAACCCTTATATACTAAATATTCCCCAAAGCAAAACATCTGTGTACCAGCCAAAAGAGCACTTTTCGGTCTTCTTGCTCCCTTGGCTACACATGAAATTTTTCCGTACATTTGGTGTTAAAATTGTTAGCATTTTGTCAAAATCCCCCATATTATTTTCCGCTAATACTATTCCATTTATTTTTACATTTGCCATTTCAAATTTTATCCCTTCCTGATTCCTCTTCTGGAGACTTAAAAAAATGTTCCTCTATCCCCTTTTCGATATTCTCAATTTGTTTTAATTCCAAAAACGTATTAATATTTCCTGTATTTTTAAAGGTTTCCCATGCTATTTTTTTGATCATAAGCTATACTCTCCTTCATTTAAAGTTTTACCTTTAATTTTATCTTTTGCGATTTTACCGTTTTTTATACACTTTCCCATTCATTTTATTTTAATTTAAATTGATTGACAATAGCATCCTTTGACTGCCAATCTGGTTTTACTTTTACCCAAGTCTTTAGATTGATTTTCATTCCAAAATTCTGTTCCATATCTATTCTAGCAGACCTTCCAATTCGTTTCAACATCTCACCTTTTTTTCCTATAATAATCCCCTTATGAGACTCTCTTAAACAATAAATCGTCGCCTCAATATCATAAATTTCTTCCCCTTGTTTATTTTTCCTTAACTTCATCTTTTCCGCTTCTACATAAATACCATGAGGAACTTCATCTTGCAAAAGTATTAAAGCCTTTTCTCGAATTGTCTCTTCTGCCAATTGCCTTAAAGTTTGATCCGTATACTCCTCTATATCATAATATGCTGGCCCTGATTTTAAGTTCTTTTCAATCTCCTCTAAAAGAATCTCCTTATACTTTTGATTCGTTGCCGAAATTGGAATAACCGCTTCAAAATCATATTCTTTACGATACAAATCAATTAAATGCAAAAGACTTTCTCGTTCTACTAAATCAATCTTATTAATAATCAAAATTGTTTTTCTTTTCGCCTCTTTAATCTTGTCCAAAATAATCGTATCGCCTCTACCGATCTCTCTGCTCGTCGCTTCGATCAAAAACAAAACAATATCACTATCCGGAATACTAGAAAAAGAAGTCTCTACCATCGTCTCATTCAACTTTGTCTTAGGCTTATGAATCCCTGGTGTATCTGTAAAAACGATCTGACTATTCTCTCGATTCACAATCCCCCTAATCGCTGTCCTTGTAGTCTGCACCTTATTCGCAATTGCTGCCACTTTCTCACCAACCAATAAATTCAATAAAGTTGACTTTCCAACATTCGTTCTTCCAATTAACGTTACAAATCCTGACTTAAACTCTTCTTTACTAATTTCTTCCATATTTTTCATATTTCTCTCCTTTTGCGAGGTGTTTTCTGGGACAGGCACCGATGATCCCTTTTGGTGTATTTTGGGACAGGCACCACTACACCCCTTTGGGCTACTTTTGGGACAGGTCTTACTTGCCTTTTTCTATTATACACTATTTTTTCGCTAAATTTGTAGAATTTAAAAATTTTTTATTTTCTTATGCTCTTTTTAATTTCAAAACAAAAACACCTCATAAAACAGGTGTTTTTGTTTTTCCTAAAATTATTTTAGATTTACAGTTTCTTTCCTCATTCCAATTGTCATACAAGTTATATAGTATTCCACTTACCAATCCTATTATAACACTTATCAACTTCGATATAGCAGAAATATTTTGAATATATACAGGATACATCATAATACCTAACGATATTGGTACATATACACAAATTCCACAAAATGCTTTTCTTTTTGCTCTTGTCCAAGCCATTCTTTCTCGTACATTGAGTATCCTTTGCTCTACCCTTATCACTCTCCGCATTCTTTCCTCAAGTGTTAACTCTTTCATATGTCATTCTCCTTTCCAAAATAACTACAGAAATTTTTATTTGTAACCTATTCTTATTATACTATATTTTGCATAACTTGTCAATTTCACGCATAAGCTTGACGCTTTTTAAAGCTAAGCAAATTGGTAATTTCACTTTCTGTATTTTTAGCTTTTTTCGTTTTTCTTGCTCTTTCTTGTTCCAATTCTCTTTTTTGCTTTTCAGCCATAGATTGACAAATTGCCTTTTGATACGTAAAGTGTGTGTCTTGTGCTATTTTGCTCCAATTATATTGATTTCTTACTTTATTTTTGGCTTTTTTGGTTATATCCGCACATAATTTATGGTCATATAATAATTCTAAAATAGAGTCTGCAATTGAGTTTGCATTTCCACAATAGGCTTTCATTCCATTGACTTTATGTTCTACAATTTCATTTAATCCTCCAATATCAGAAACGACAACTGGATTTTCTGATAGCATAGCTTCTAACGCTACAATTCCAAATGGTTCATAAGTACTTGGAAAAACAGATATATCTGCTACTTTATACATTTTTTGAACATCTTTTCCTCCCATATAACCAGCAAAATATACTTTATTGGCTATCCCCATAGCATTTACCTGCTGTTTTAATTCGTCCAACATTCCACCTTTTCCACAGATTACAAGTTTTGTATCATGATAACCTTCTAATATTTTAGGCATAGCTGAAATCAAATGTTGAACCCCTTTTTCGTAAACTAGCCTTCCCATAAATAAAATGATTTTTTCATTATCCATGGCATATTTTCTTCTAAAGTTATAATCTCTTTCTACTCCATTAAATAGATTTAAATTCACTCCATTTGGTACTACATTTATTTTTTCATATGGTAATCCGAACAGTCTTTGCAATTCATTTTTCATATAGTTGCTATTGACAACGACTTCTGCTGATTCATAAGTCAACATCCATTCTGTATCATTGATATATCTTTGTTGTTCATCATGAATACCACTATTTCTTCCTGCTTCTGTTGCATGAATAGTAGAAACAATTGGAATATGATAAGAATTTTTTAAAGTCTTAGCAGTATATGCTACTAACCAATCATGAGCATGAATAACATCAAACTTTCCTTGTTCTGCTATAATTTCATTTGCCTTTGCAATCATATTAAAATTCATTTGCATAACCCAATCAATGAAATTATTGGGATTTATCATATAATTGTCTACTCTATGTACTTTTACGCCTTTATCATCTTCAAAATAAGGAGCATCTCCATCACGATAAGTTACAACGGTTACATCATGACCATCTTTTAATAATGTTCTTGATAAATCATATACAACTCTAGCGATTCCTCCTACAATTCTTGGTGGATATTCCCATGTTAACATTAATATTTTCATGGAATCCCTTCCTTTCTCCCTCATTTTCTTTTGTTGCATTTTTACATTTTCTTTATCTTACTATATTGTATACAACTTTATAAAAAATGTAAACGCTTTTTGAAAATTTTGTAGAATTTTTCTATTATGTGTATTGATATGTCCAAAAAAAGATTTTAGAATTTCTTCTAAAATCTTTTTTCTTTACTCTTCCCTATTTTCTTGTTGTGGTTGTTCTTGACCTTCTTCTTGGTTTTGCTCTTGCATTTGTTGCTCTTCACTCTCACTTTGCTCTTGATTTTGTTTTTGGTTTTGTTGCTCTTCTTCTCTACTTTCCTCTTGATTCTGCTCTTGCCTTTGTTGCTCTTCTTCTCTATTTTGCTCTTGATACTGTTCTTGTCTTTGTTGTCTTTCTACTCCATTTCCTTCTTGATTCTGTTGTGAAGATTGCTGTTGATTATTTTGTTCTTGCCTATTACTATTTTCTTTTTCCATATCCTGATTACTCGTTTGATCCGTCTCCTTTGATTTGGCTGAAATTCCATTCCTATTTAGCCATTCCTCCGCATCAATTATCTGGTCATTAACACTGATAAAATAATGTTTTTCGCCTCCACTAATTGTCATATAAATATCATCTGCTATCGTAGAAAATAATTCTGCTCCAGAAGTATTAATCAAAGTATATTTTTTATCTTTACATGTTACTAGCACATTATAATTTGGAATCACTAGTAAGTTCATCGCATCTTTATTACTAGAAGCAATATAACCCAAACTATCATACTTGTATTCTGTAAGTTGCTTTCCATTTTTATCATGTAATCCCCAATATTTACCTTTTTTTACTGGTATCAAATGATCTGCCAAAATATATTTATTCTTTATGTTGTTTTGCGAAAATTTTGAAATATCAATTCCTATATCATCATTTTCTATGTAAATCTTAATATTTCCTTTTATATCTATCATGCCATATTTATTGTCTTTTTTTGCTATATATAATCCCGCATCACTATCCATTAGCTCGATACTATCATATATAATTTGCACCTTTGTCTCTCGATTTGCTGACATAATTCCTACTTTTTTATTGGTTTGTACTAAGAAATCACCTGTATGTAGAAGATAGGTAATATTATCATATTTGGGCTCTAATATAACAGTTCCATCAATGCCAATTACTCCATATTGCTTATTATTTTTATCTTTTAACACTACCAATTGATCTTTTAAGATTGCTTTTTGATTCCTGAAGTCACTATCTAATTCAACATATCCATAATCTAATACTCTATTAGCATAATATTGGTATAAATATGGCATTGTAAAAATAGTAATCGTATTTTTTTCTTGATTATAATTAAAGCTAAGATTAAACGCCTTCTCTAGCCCCTCAGTTGAAACATATAACACGCCACCAATTGCTTTTACAGGATTTTTCATATAAATGTACTCATAATCGCTATTGTTTTGTGTCAAATCCAATTTATAAATTTTATTTTGACCTAACTCAAAATTGGCTACCTCATTTTCATTTTGGATATAGCATTTGCTTTGTTCTTCCGATTTCTCAGTATATTCTCCATTGTAGCTTTCATAACCAAAATATGGTGCCACTTCTTTAATTGGTACATACACCATTCCATCACTTTCAAAAACAAATAAACTCTTTAATTGCTCATTAGGTTGTCCATCGATCGTCAACTTCATAACTGTACTTTTTAGATACATTAAATAACCAACAATTGCCAAAATGATAAGTACTACTAAAATAATAGCAACCAATATGATTGTCGTTGTTCTCTTTTTCTTTTTTTCCTCTTGGTTTTGAAAACTTTCCTCCATTAAGTTCATATATATACCTCCATTTATTTGATATATCCATATTTTCGATAAAATTCCTCTCGAAAATTTGCCAAATTATCGTGTTCTATTTCTATTTTAACCCTTTCCATTAAATTAGTCAAGAATCTTAAATTATGAATCGACAATAATCGATCCCCTAAAATCTCATTCGTTTTCACTAAATGCCTAATGTAAGCTCTTGTGTAATTTTGACAAGTATAGCAATCACATTCTGGATCTAGTGGTCCCCAATCCCTTTCATAGGTTGCATTTCTAACAACCACCTTTCCATGTGATGTCATCGCTGTTCCATTTCTTGCAATTCTAGTTGGTAGCACGCAATCACACATATCAATTCCTGCCATAGCAGCCTCGATCAAATAATCTGGTGTACCCACTCCCATTAAATATCTTGGCTTGTCCTTTGGTAACCTAGGAGTCGTATATTGCAAAATATCTAAAAATTCCTCTTTTGGCTCTCCTACACTAATTCCTCCAATCGCATATCCTGGTAAATCCAAGGCAACTAAATCTTGTACACTCTCTTCTCGTAAATCTTTGTAAAAGCCCCCTTGAACAATACCGAACAACGCTTGCTTGTCGACTGTTGTATGTGCCTCTTTACATCTCTTTGCCCACCTAGTTGTCCTTTCCATGGATTGTTTCGTATATTCATAACTGGCTCCATATGCTACACATTCATCAAAAGCCATAATAATATCAGCACCCAAATCTTCCTCTATTCCCATAACTGATTCAGGAGAAAAAAAATGTTTACTACCATCCAGATGAGACTTAAACGCAACCCCTTCTTCCGAGATTGTCCTTAAATCACCTAAGCTAAACACTTGAAACCCTCCACTATCTGTCAAAATCGGTCGATCCCAATTCATAAATTGATGTAAGCCTCCCGCTTCTTTCACAATGTTGCTACCTGGTCTCAAATACAAATGATACGTATTTGACAAAATAATCTCTGCCTTCACATCCCTCTTCAACTCTTCTGGTGTCATAGACTTAACCGTAGCCTGTGTTCCCACTGGCATAAATACAGGTGTTTGAATATCACCATGTGGTGTATGAACGACACCTCTTCTAGCTCCTGTTTGCTTACACTCATGTAATAATTCATATGTAACTGCTGGTTTCATTAAAATCCTTCTCCTTTTCGTGATGGCGACTTTGGGACAGGCACAAACTCGCCAATCATTTTTTATTGGATCAACATCGCATCGCCAAAGCTAAAAAAACGATATTTTTCCTGAACTGCTTGTTGATAGGCTTTCATGATATAATCTTTTCCAGCCAATGCTGACACTAGCATTAGCAAGGTTGATTGTGGGAGGTGAAAGTTTGTGATTAGCCCATCTAATATTTTAAATCGATAGCCTGGATAGATAAAGATTTGTGTATCACCTTCTGTTGCTTGTATGTAGCCATTTTCATCTGCTACGGTTTCCAGTACTCGGCATGAAGTTGTTCCAACTGCAATGATTCTTTTTCCGTTTTTCTTGGCTTGATTGATTTTGTCTGCATCTTCTTGTTTGATGTAGTAATGCTCGGAATGCATTTCATGCGCCTCAACGGTTTCTTCTTTGACTGGTCGAAAGGTTCCTATTCCCACATGTAAGGTTACATTAGCAATTACTACACCTTTTTCTTGTAATTTTCTTAGCAACTCTTCTGTAAAGTGTAGTCCTGCTGTTGGTGCTGCTGCTGATCCATTGTATTTGGCATATACGGTTTGATATCTTTCTTTTTGTTTCAATTCTTCATGAATATAGGGCGGTAATGGCATTAAACCAATTTGATCTAAGATCTCATTAAAGATTCCTTCATAGTGGAATTCAACTTTTCTCGTTCCTCCTGCCATAATTTCTAATATATCTGCTGTTAGTAAACCTTCGCCGAAGATCACCTTGTTTCCCACATGAAGCTTATTTCCTGGTCTAACAATGCATTCCCAAATGTCGCCTTCTATATGATTAAGTAACAAAAACTCGACATTGGCTCCTGTTTCTTTTTTCCCATATAGTCTTGCTGGTATGACCTTGGTATTATTTCTAACTAGTACATCTCCTGCTTCTAAATAGTCTATAATATTTTTAAATGTTTTGTGTTCTATGGTTTGTTGTTGTTTATTTAATACCATCAGTCTTGATTCGTCCCTTTTTTCGATTGGTGTTTGTGCAATTAATTCTTCTGGTAGTTCGTAATTAAATTCTGATACTTTCAATTTAAATTCCCATCTTTCTTTTAATTTCCTTTATTTCTTCTATGATATTTTCTGGTTCTTGAAATACTTCCTCTAATCTATTAGAATAAGTAAAATTGCTACTCTTAGCTGGTTTTAAATGGTAAATTTCTGGTGGCAATCCTATTTTTCCATTCGCTGTATTAATGTTTTGATTCATGTAATCTGTATACCATTTTTTCTGTCCCACTAAAACTTCATTTTCATAGCCGTATTTTTCATAATCATGTAATTGTGGTCTTTCGTAACCATATTCTTTAGCATTTCTCTCTAATGAATGTAAAAATTCATGCATAAATACTTCTTCTGGAAAAGTATTTACTTTTCTATTGTATTTATAGATATAGCTTTTAGAATCGTTTGGTAGGCGTATATTAGAAAAACCAATTCCATAATAGTCCATAGAACCTAGTCCAATCCAATCATTTACTTCAATGTCATTTTCGTGTTTTTCGTCTCCGAAGTCTCACTATGGCAAATATGTGATCATAATCATGGGAAGAAATCGTGTCTTTGATTTGCTCTTCAACATCTTCTGCTGACACAAAATACCCAAATTCCGTGTCATAGGACAGACTAGATAATGGCGTATCGATTTCATAAATGTCACAATTTGCTGTCATCTTTCCTTTTGACATATTGCTACAAGCTGTCTTAAATAAATTAATGGTATTGGTAATGTCTCTGATGTCATTTTGGGTGACTGATAATTTGATTTGTTTTTGCTCAATTGTTACATCTGTGGTTTTAAAAATGAAACACGCAAATTTCCAATTGTTATTCTTCTCTTCTATCCCTTCTTCTATGGCAAAATCCGCAAACCAAGCTTCTCCTTTTGCTTCTCCTAAGTACCCTCCTAACCTAAATCCTATATTGACTTCTTCTCTATTTTTGCTATTAAAAATCATCTCTATTTTTTGCCAGTCTTGTGTTCCTTTTACTGCAATTGACCTTTCTGTTGTTCCTTCCATTGATATTTGTGCCCCTACTCCTGACTGTTCTTCTTTTGTTTCTACTTGATTGGTTTTTACCATACAGGTTACTTTATATGGCTGATTTTTCTTGACCTGTACTTTTTTGTAAAACATGGCATCATTGTATTCTGGCGTTTCTATTTTATAGCTTGTTTTATTATTATATTGTACTTCTTTGTCTCTTGTAAAATGAGAGGTGTAGACTTTGGTTTCACTTCTTACATAGTCATTAAAGTTGTTTTTTTGATAGTTCTGATAGGCAAAGTATAATATGACTAGTAAGATAACTAATGTTATGAAATAACTTATTTTGCTACTTCTTTTGTTTTGTTCCATAATCGACCTCCTCTGGTATTATATATGATTTTATACTGAATATCAACTCTATTTACATGATTTTGGGAATGCCCTAAGCTGTGCGAGCATTAAGTAAGCTCAGAGATAAGTAATACCTCTTGAAAAAATTGTATTGCATTGTTCAGCATTTTAATATAAAATTTGCTTTTTTACATAAAATATGTTATCCTAATACAGTTAATTGTAAAAACAATCGTACCTGTATAGTCTTCGATTGTATAAGAGGACTACTCATAAAAGGAGGAATATTTGAATGAAAAAAAACTTAGTTTTTTTTATATTCGGGTTAACAATAGGCTATTGCCTATCCCTCTTCTTTCCACCAAAGATTAGCCCGATAGATATTATCTATTATCTAATTCATTTTGTAATACTACTTATTGTCTTCGAGCCTTTTAAGAAAAAATAGGTCTGTCTGCTAAGAGGATATCCTATACTAACAGGATATCCTCTCTACTTTTTCGTTTTTTCATTAACATATAAATCAACTTCTCATCTCTTACCATATCTAAGAAATGATCATCATGACTTTTTCCTCCGTACCTAAAGGTATTACTTATCTGTAAGCTCGCTTAATGCTCGCTCAGCTAAGGGCACCCCCAAAATTATTGTTCTTCCTTGGCATCCTTAAAATCCATCATACTCAAATTAATTCTATCTTGATCATCGATGTTGATAACCTTAACTGTAACCTTATCACCAACCTGAAGAACATCTTCAATATTTTTAATTCTTTCCTTTGAGATCTTAGAAATGTGTAGCAAACCTTCTTTTCCGCCACAACCCAAATCAACAAAAGCTCCAAAATTCATAAGACGAACTACTTCTCCATAATAAATGCCACCAACTTCCACTTCTCTTACAATGTCCTCTACCATTTCTAATGCTTGCATTGCCTTTTCGTTGTCAGTTGAATAAATAAATACTTGTCCATCCTCTTCAATATCAATCTTTACACCAGTTTCATCAATAATTTTGTTAATCATCTTTCCACCAGGTCCAATTACATCTTTAATTTTATCTACTTTAATTTGGGTACCTACAATTCTTGGTGCATATTTTGAAATTTCATCTCTTGGCTCACTAATAACAGGTGCCATAATATCATCTAAAATATGTTGTCTTGCTTTTCTAGTTCTTTCAAAAGCTTCCTTGATGATTTCGTAAGTTAGACCATCACATTTGATATCTACTTGGATCGCTGTAATACCTTTTTCTGTTCCACCAACTTTAAAATCCATATCTCCAAAAAAGTCCTCTAACCCTTGAATATCGACTAACATAACATAGTCTTTGTCATCGTCTGGATTGGTTACTAATCCTGTTGAGATACCAGCAACTGGTCTTTTGATTGGCACACCTGCATCCATTAGTGATAATGTGCTTCCACAGATACTAGCTTGTGAAGTAGAACCATTGGATGATAATATCTCTGATACTACTCGAATCGCATAAGGGAATTCTTCTTTAGAAGGTAATACTGGTACCAAAGCTTTTTCTGCTAAAGCACCATGCCCAATCTCTCTTCTTCCTGGGCCTCTACTTGGTCTTGCTTCTCCCACTGAATAGCTTGGGAAATTATAGTGATGCATATATCTTTTTGACTCTTCTGTGTCAATTCCATCTAACACTTGTTCTTCACTAATCATTCCTAAAGTTGCAATTGACATAACTTGTGTTTGCCCTCTTGTAAATAAGGCACTTCCATGTACTCGTGGAAGCAATCCTACCTCACATGATAATGGTCTAATTTCGTCTAATTTTCTTCCGTCGACTCTTTTATGTTCAAAGAAAATCATTTCTCTTACACATTTTTTCTCTAATTTGTAAATCGCTTCTCCTATATCAGATTTATGTTCTTCAAAAGCTTCTTCACCAAACTTTTCTGTGTAAGCTTCTTCGATTTTATTAGTTAATGTATCGATGTTTTTGTCTCTTGTCTCTTTGTCAGCTTCTTGTACTTTTTCTTTCATTTCTTCTTTGAAGTTTTCTTCTACAAATTCATATACCTCGTGGTCAACTTCAAAAGATTTATATTCAAATTTTGGTTTTCCAATTTCTTTTTGAATTTTTTTGATGAATTTACAGATTTTTTTGATTTCTTTATGAGCTTCTTTAATGGCTTTTAACATCAAATCATCTGGAACCTCATTGGCTCCTGCTTCAATCATGGTAATTTTCTTCTCTGTTGCTGCTACTGTTAAAGTTAAATCACTTACTTCTCTTTGTTCTTCCGTTGGATTAATTACAATTTTTCCATCTACTAATCCGACTGCTACTGCTGCTGTTGGTCCATTAAACGGAATGTCTGAAATAGCTAAGGCTGATGCTGCACCAATCATAGCTGCTACTTCTGGTGAATTATCTTGTTCTACACAAAGAACCGTTGCTACTACTACGACATCATTTCTAAAATCTTTTGGAAATAGCGGTCTTAACGGTCTGTCGATTGCTCTTGCTGTTAAAATCGCTTTATCGGTTGGTTTTCCTTCTCTTTTCAAAAATCCTCCTGGGATTTTTCCTACAGAATACAATTTTTCCTCAAAATCTACTGCTAATGGAAAGAAATCAATTCCTTCTCTTGGTTCTTTAGAAGCTGTTACATTGACCATTACGCAAGTGTCTCCATAACGTACTAGTACACTTCCATTGGCTAAACCTGCCATTTTTCCTGTTTCAATTACCAGTTTTCTTCCTGCTAATTCTGTTTCATAAGTTTTAAACATAATATCCTTCCTTTCTTTTTTCAAGCAAGTTTAGATTGTAACCTCTATAATATATTAGTCAATTCTAGTATATTATACAAGCTACCTACCTAAATACTTGCTTGATTTGCTTAATTGCTTGTCCTAAATAAACTAACAAAAAGCCCATGCCAAAAAAGCATTGGGCTTCGCTAATTATTTTCTTAAACCTAACTTTTCAACTATTTCTCTATATCTATTGATATCTTTTTTAGCTAAATAGTTTAATAAGTTTCTTCTTTTACCTACCATTTTTAAAAGACCTCTTCTTGAGTGATTGTCTTTTTTATGGATTTTTAGATGTTCTGTTAATTCATTAATTCTTTCTGTCAAAAGAGCAACTTGTACTTCTGGTGAACCAGTATCATTTTCCTCTCTTTTGTATGTATTAATGACTTCTTGTTTTCTTTCCTTTGTCATTTTGTTTTCTCCTTTCTCAAGGCTCCCATCCGTTTAAAAAATGTTATCTTATTATACTAATGGATACTAAGGCAATATTTTTCAAACTCACACCTTTTTATTATTTGTTTGCCTTAAACTGAGCTTGCAGTTTTGGTGCTAATCTGAAAGCTAAGTAAAAGGTATGTCTTTTTTTGACATACCGATTATACTATATTTGGAAATAAATTTCAAGTGTTATTTACATTCTTTTTCTAATATGCTATCATAATACAAATTTTCTGGTGCAACATCTTCACCATTTTCCCATTCAATTGTATTTCCAGATATCTTTACATTTTGAAAATATTTTCTGTTTCTAAGCTTTTGATAAAACTTTTCCTGCATATATTTTTCCATATTGAAAATTTTTTGTTCTCCATTTTCAAATTTTAACCATATTTTATAGTCTTCTAAAATTTTTATTTCTACTGGTTTTGGTACTATGTACATTGGCATCCCCTCACTCTTTTATTTTAAAGGCTCTATCTTAAAAAATTCTCCTTGTTCATGAATTAAATTCCATAAACTTAACACCTTCACTATATCACTTTTTCTACAACTTTTCAATATTTTTAAAAATAGAATTATAAAAAAAGAAATCCGCTTTCAAAAGAAAACGGTAAAGAAATTATTTTACTTTTAAGGCAAATTACTCCTCCATTTTTAAACGAAGAATTTCATCTGGATTTTTAGACTTATCTCTAAAAGCTATGCCTTTTGCCATAATTTGCTCAATTGCATACCATTCAACAACATACCCCTGCCCTCTCAACAATTCATGTGATATATCAATTCCTAAAGTTGATTGAGGAAATTGAGAATTTTTTTCCCAAATAAATTTGCGAATATATGCAGGTTCACAAGTCTCATCATCCGATGTCTCTTCCAATTGCTTTACAACATTTTCATGAATCAAAAGCCATGAATTCCTTGTCCGTTCTCCCATTTCTCTGAGATAATTTAATAAACATTTGCCCTTTGGTATCAATAATATATCTCCCATTTTAAGCCCTCCTCAATTACTGTCTATATATATACCTACTACAACTGAGAATTTACTCATTTTACACAATTATATTTCTCTTACCTAAAATTGTCAAACAATATATTCAATCTTATTATTCGGAAAATACTTTTTCATTTGTTCTCGCAAAAACAACTCTGCATCCTGGCGTATATCATTCTTATACCAGTACTTACCACGACCACGACCTGTCATCATTTCCTTATTATATAAATTAATAGCGTTAGGAAAAGCCTCTTCATTTATTTTGGTATGCACATAGCTATAAGTCATAAAAATAATTTCAAAAAACACATCTTTTTTAACCTTTTCAGACAATTCCTCATGTAATGTTTGAATTAACTGTAAATATAATTCCTTCCAATTTTCTACCAAAATAACAGGAGCAATCAAAATTCCGATTCGATAGCCTGCCTCTTTTAGCTTATTAATTGCCTCTATTCGTCCCTTTAAACGAGAAGTGCCGAACTCGACTTTATTGATAATCTCTTCTGGATTGACACTCATTCTAATGGTAACCTTTCCCTGATGCTCCAGTGGTAAAATGGGATCCACCATATCAAATTTTGTAGGAAATGTTAATTTCCCTTGTTTAGCATTTTGAAAATTTTCAATGGTCCAAACTAAATTATTGGTAATCGTATTTTCTAAAATCAGATCACTATTACTTCCAATTTCAAAAGTCAATTCCCTTTCTGCCTTTTCAGATGTTTTCATAATTTTTTCTAGCATTTGCTCTCGATTCACAAATAAACGCAAATAAGCACATTTATTGTAATTACATACCAAATAGCAATACATGCATGCTGCTGTACAGCCTGATGAAGTATATGGTACTAGATAGTCTGACGTTTTATGGTTTTCTACAAATTTATGCGTTTTTCTAACCCCTATAATTAGATTTCTTTTCATATTAGCAAATTCTTTATTGGAGTTTTTTCTCATTTCTTCAATGTTGTTATGATTTTCAATCTCTATTTTAGGTGTGTCTTGGTATTTCTCCATTAGTTCTTTTCCTAATGGATAGTTTACAATGTCTTTTTCAAAATAAATAGCTTTTGGTTTGAACATTTTTAATCCTCCTTGCTAAATGTATTCTAACCAAAAGCTTTTTTTACTATTCCTTTTCATCTTTCTTCTTGCTCTTTTTGTATCACTGATATAGCTTCCATTATTTCTCCTTCTCTATTTTTCCATTTAATATTTTCCCTATTTTTTCCATCGTTTCTGGCATATAATCATTTTCAAAAATAAAATCAAAATCATAAGGGGTATAATCAATGCAACCCTCATCTCGTTTTAGAAAATACTCTTCCGAAATATGATCTCTTTCCATCACTTTATTTTTTCTCTCTCTATCATCTGACTGCATGAATATTTTCAGATTACATTTTTCCCAATACTTACTGATTGGCAATAAAGCCCATTCTAAAATCATCACTTCTCCTGTTTCTTTTTCTAAAATTTCATCTAGGATGATTTGCATATAATCCCAAGTAATATTCGTTAAAATATCCATTTTTTCTTTACTAGAAAATACAATATCCCCCAACCTTTTTCGATCCACCGTGCCAGCCTTACCTAATATTTGGTTTCCAAAAATATCACATAACTTTTTTGAAATTTTTGGGTCGCTTGTAGCTTTATGTCCTATTTTGTCGATATTGATACTGTTACATTTCATTTTTTTCGCTAACAGCTCTGTTAGCGTTGACTTTCCACTTCCTGATTTTCCTGTTATGCCAATTATTTTCACTTTTCCTCTCAGTCCTTCCCTATCAACAATAGTAGCATGATTAGCAAATTCATACCATTCCTATTGTTCGCCTGTAAAATGTAGTTCCTGTTATTGAGCTATTTTTTCATATGTCACATAATCATAATCTAAATCATTAGCCTCGTTTTTAGGGCCTTTCTCTCTACTTGTCTCTTGCCATATCTCTGTATTAATTCTTGGAAAGAAAGCATCTCCTTCAAATTCTTTGTCAATTTCTGTCACATACATCTTCGTTACATGTGGCATCAATAAATTATAAATCATAGCACCACCAATCACAAAGTTTTCCTCTTCATTTTCTATGTATTCTTGGATCTCTAACATAGAATGAACCACTTGTACATTTTCATCTTGTATCTTAAAATCAGGATTTTGACTAAAAACAATATGTTTTCTATTCGGTAATACTCTTCCTAACGATTTAAAAGTTTTTCTCCCCATAATAATAGTATGCCCTGTTGTTAACTCCTTAAAATGTTGTAAATCTGCTGGTAACTTCCACACTAATTTATTTTCTCTTCCTATCATATTATTTTTTGCTTTTGCTACTATGATACTTAACATTTTTTCTTACACCCTTTCTTTTCTAAACTTTCTGCCATTGTTGTTTTTTATTCTGCTACTGGAATCTTTCCTAATTTTACTGTTTTATTATAAGCATATCCTTCTATTTCAAAATCTTCCACTTTAAAATCATAGAAATTTTTCGTAGTATTTTTTATGACTAATTTAGGATGCACATCCATACTTTCCGCTTCTATTAATTTTTTTACTAAAGGTATATGTCTGTCATAGATATGGCAATCTCCTATATTATGTGTTAGTGTACCTACTTCTAATCCTGCAACTTGAGCAAACATAGATTGTAACGCTGCATATTGCATGACATTCCACCCATTGGCTGCTAACATGTCTTGTGAACGTTGATTTAAAATCAAGTGTAGTTTTCCTTGTTTTACTAACCATTGCGTACCATATACACATGGTTCTAAGTTCATATCTTTTAACTCAGCATGGTTAAATATATTGGTCATAATTCGACGACTAGATGGGTCATTTTTTAATAAGTATAAGACAAAGTCTACTTGATCCATTTCTTGGATTCCTTCTTTTGTCTTAAATTGATACTTTTTGCCCATTTGATATCCATAGGCTTTTCCTATGGTTCCTTCGCTATCTGCCCATTGATCCCAGATATGTGAATTCAAATCTTCAATTTTATTGGATTTTTTTTGCCAAATCCATAATACTTCATCAATTGCTCTTTTGACTGTATTAGTATTGTTTCTCAAAGTAATCATGGGAAATTCTTTTCCCACATCATATTTGTTTGATACTCCTAAGATAGATATATAATTGGCTTCTGTCCCGTCTTCCCATCTGGTACGTACATTAGTCCCCTCTGATGAATATCCATTTTCAATGATTTCTTTACAGGTTTCTATAAAATGTTTGTCTGCTTGTGTCACTTTCATTCCTCCCTCTATTTCTTGTTTTTCAAAGTATATCATATAAATGCTAAAAAGTCTATTAAACGTTCAAAACCTTATAATAAACTTGTTTTAAAGCTTTTAGTTGATTTCTTATAAGGAAATATAGGTGCTTTTAGTTGTATAAATATCAACTTTCCTCTAAATACTTTTGATAATACTTTTACTGGTATGGAAGAATTTCTTTTTACTATTTCGCCATTTTCCTAAACTATCAAGTCCTCCAGCTGGTACTATACAATGTATATGTGGATGGTCTTTTAAGTTTTGTCCCCATGTATATAGAATTGTTGTAAAACCTATTTTTTATATTTAGTGCTATATTTCATTATATTATTTTGCCACCACCAATTACAATATTATCTATATAAAATACTGCTGATTGTCCTGCTGTTATTGATTTTTGTGGTTCATCATATATTACTTTAATGTTATTCCCATACGGAATTACTTTAGCTTTATAGGCTTTTGAAGAATATCTCGTTTTTACATAAACTATTAGTTCTTTTTCTAGTTTGTCAACTAATAGCCAATTAATATCTGAAACAATAAATTCTTTTTTATATAATTCTTTTTCGTATCCAACAATTAATTCATTTGTTTCTTTATTAAATCCTATAACATATAATGGTGTAATATTAGATATTCCTATTCCTTTTCGCTGTCCTATTGTATATTTATATAATCCAGTATGAGTTCCTAGTATATTTCCGTTTATATCTACAATATTTCCTTTTATACTTTTTATATCTGAATTATTTTCTAAAAATGCTTTATAATTTCCACTTGGAATAAAACAAATATCTTCACTGTCTGGTTTGTGTGCTACTGGTAAATTATGTTTTTCTGCAATTTTTCTTATTTCTTCTTTACTATTAAATTTTCCTAATGGTAACTTTAATTTATCTAATAATTCTTTTGGAATATTATACAAAACATAACTTTGATCTTTAGCTACTGCATTTGCTTTTTTTAATACATTTTGTTTATATTCTTCTAAATATTCTATTTTAGCATAATGTCCTGTTGCAATATAGTCGCACTTTAACTCTTGTGCTTTTTGATACATACTTCCAAATTTTAAATACTTGTTACATTCTATACAAGGATTTGGTGTTTTACAATTTGCATAACAATTTATAAAATCATCCATTACATATTTTTTAAATTCATCTTTAAAATTTAAAGTGTAATGTGGTATTTGTAAATAATCACAAATTCTTTTTGCATCCATAGTAGAAGAAATATTACAACAACTTCCCTCAATTTCTCCTTCAAATAGTTTCATTGTAATTCCAATAACTTCATATCCTTGTTCTTTTAAGAGAATTGCTGAAACACTGCTATCGACTCCTCCACTCATTCCTAATAAAACTCTTTTTTTCATTTATATGCCACAACTTTCACAAGGATGTTCTTTTAAATTGCATTTAGATTTAATTTCTTCTTCTGTTAGTTTTCCTTCTTTTCTATAATAGTCTGCAATAGCCTCATGTATTGCTTCTTCTGCCAAAACCGAACAATGTAACTTGACAGGTGGAAGTCCACCTAATGAATTTACTACATCTGTATTCTTTAATTCTAATGCTTCTTCTATTGTTTTTCCCTTTATCATTTCTGTTGAAATACTGCTTGTTGCAATTGCTGCACCACATCCAAAAGTCTTAAATTTTACATCAACTATAATATTATTCTCTACTTTAATAAACATTTTCATAATATCTCCACAAACAGGATTTCCAACTTCTCCTATTCCAGAAGCATCTTCTATTTTTCCTACATTTCTAGGATTCGTATAGTGTTCTACTACTTTTTCTGAATATTCCATTATTTATTTTCCTCCTCTAATTAAATTTCTCATATAATGGCGACATTTCTCTTAATCTGCCTACTATTTCTACTAAATTTTCTACGAGATAGTCAATTTCTTCTTTTGTATTATATTTTCCTATTGATATTCTTAAAGAACCATGTGCTATTTCGTGTGGTAATCCTATTGCAAGTAATACATAAGATGGATCAAGCGAACCTGAAGTACAAGCACTACCACTTGATGCACATATTCCTTTTAAATCTAAATTTAATAATAATCCTTCTCCTTCTATAAATCTAAATGAAATATTGCTATTTCCAGGAAGTCTTTTTTCCATATCTCCATTTATTCTAATGTATGGTATCTTATCTTTTACTTGGTTTACATAGTAATCTCTTAATTCTTTTATTTGTTTAGTATGTTTTTCTAAATCTCTATATGCTATTTCAATAGCTTTTCCCATTCCTACTATTGCAGGTACATTTTCCGTTCCTGCTCTTTTATTTCTTTCTTGATGCCCACCATTCATAAATTTTTGAAATATAATGCCTTTTTTTACATACAATACTCCAATTCCTTTTGGTCCATAGAATTTATGGGCTGACATAGATAAACTATCTATATCCATTTCTTTAACATCTATTTTTAGACTGCCTATTGCTTGTACTGCATCTGTATGAAAAATTATATTATGTTCTTTTGCAATCGCTCCTATTTCCTTTATTGGCTCAATTGTTCCTATTTCATTGTTAGCAAACATTATTGAAACAAGTATTGTAGTTTCTTTAATAGAACTTTTTAGTTGTTCTAAATCAATAATTCCATTTTTATCAACATTAAGATATGTTATTTCAAACCCCTCTTTTTCTAATTGTTTGCAAGTTTCTAATATTGCTGGATGCTCTATTTTAGATGTTATAATGTGATTTCCTTTTTTCTTGTTATGATATGCAATTCCTCTTATTGCAGTATTATCACTCTCTGTTCCTCCTGATGTAAAATAAATCTCATCTGGTTCTGCATTAATAGCTTTTGCAATTTTTTCTCTTGCAGTTTCTACTGCATTTCTAGTATTTCTTCCTAATTTATATATAGATGAAGCATTGCCATATTCTTCTGTTAAGTATGGCATCATTTCTTTTAAAACTTCATCATCTAATCTTGTAGTAGCTGAATTATCTAAATATATATTTTTCATTGATTACCTCCTATTATTTTACTAGGAATTATTATAATATCTTTTTCCTAGTATGTCAATAGGAATAAGGAAATATAAAAAAATTAAGTAGCCGTCAATACTACTTAATTAAATCTTCTAATGTTTTACTATCTATATATTCATTTATAACATTATCTAGTCCAGTCCAAAAAAAGTGAGTTTTGCAATTTTCTTTTCTATTACAATAATTATCATCTATTAAACAATCTAGTGGTGCTAGATCTCCCTCTGTTGCTCTTAAAATATCTCCAATTTTATATTCTCTAAGCTGTTTCGTTAATTTATATCCTCCAATGTTTCCTCTTGTTGTTTCTATAAATTTTGCCTTTGATAACATTGTCATTATTTGCTCTAAATATTTTTTTGATATTTCTTGTCTATCTGCTATGTCTTTAACTGATACATATTCTCCATTACTATTTACTGCTATATCTATCATTACTCTTAAAGCATATCTGCCTTTTGTTGATATTTTCACTTTCTCTGCCTCCTTATAATTTCATTTTATAATTAATCTCAGCGACAACTTACTAGTTATCGCTATCATTATAACATTATTCAAATTTTTACACATTAATTACTCGTCAAATTCCCATTTTGGCACATACTCTTCCTCATGTTCTCCAAGTTCCTGCACATAGCCATTTTCAATCTCTAATTCTTCTATGTAATCTTGTATTTCTTGCCATTCTGCTTGTGTTAACTTTCGATTTAAGTTTTCCACTTTTTTTGCCTCATAAGTGGGAAAATATTGAGCCATAACACTAACATATATTTCACTTGGCAAATGATTTTTGATCCATTTTAGAACTTTCTTACTGTTTTCAAGATGATTGGGCAAAACCAAATGTCTAATCATCACGCCTTTTTTCATAGTTCCTGTTTCATTCAATTTAGGCATTCCCACTTGTCGAATCATTTCTTGAATTGCCTTTGTAGCTACCTCAAAATAATCATTTATCTTAGAATATTCCAATCCCAAACGGTTCTCAGCATATTTTAAATCTGGCAAATAAATATCCATATAGCCTTCCAATAATTTTAACGCTTCCACCTTTTCATAAGCATTGGTATTATATATAATAGGAATATGCAATCCTTTTCGTTTCGCTATTTTAATTGCCTCTATAATTTGCAACATATAACTAGTAGGAGTCACTAAATTAATATTTTCCACTTGTTTTTCTTGTTGCTTTAAAAAAATATTTGCTAACTCTTCTATAGTAATATCTTTGCCTTTTCCCAATTGGCTAATCTCATAATTTTGACAATAAATACAATTTAAATTACAATTTGAAAAAAAGACTGTTCCAGAGCCTTTTTCCCCACTAATGCATGGTTCCTCAAAATCATGTGTACTATATAAAGCAATTCGTACTTGATTGGTCGCCTTACATCTTCCTACTTTTCCCTTATTTCGATTTGCCTGACACTCATGTGGACATATCTTACACTTTTCTAATGCTTTTAACACCTTACCTCCCATCATGATTTTTTCCTCCGTCCCCAAAATCATCTCACGTTTTCTACATATAATTTCCCATTTTCCAATTTTAGTACTAACTTCTTTTTACTCAACTGATCCAAGTTATTTTTTACAATTTCTTTCACTTGTTCTTCTTGCGTACTGTTGACTTTGCCAATCTCTTCTTCCTCTGTATTTCTAATAATAATAAAATCTTCGCCTTCTTCTAATGTTTGTGAATAATCTTCTAAATATTCTACTATTTCTACCTCATATCCATCTTGTGTTTTTTGAATTTCATTTAATAAAAACGAATCTTCTAGTTGATCTAATCCCATTCCGATTGCATAATATTTATCGACTTTCTCGTCATAAATGATATATTCGGTTCCTTCTTTTGGAAATTCCTTCGTTAGCTTCTCTCCAAATAATTCTTTTGCTTTTTCCTGAATTTGTTCATAAGTAAATTCATACTCCTCTAAGTTTTTTTTGACTACTTCCCATAACCAGATATCTTCTGCTTGATTAATTTCTTCAAAATCTGGTAATGCTTGTCCTGTTATTTCTTTCCACATATAAATTTTGGTTACATAGGTCTCTATTTGGTTAATTTCTTGCACACTAATACTGGTCGTTTTATTAATAGCAATGTTTTTATATACGATCATTCCTACAAAAATAATTCCTAAAATTATGATTATGGTAATTAATTTTTTCACTTTTTATCTCATTCCTTCCTAGTGTCTGGTTGGAAAAGAATTGTTATTTTTCTATCTTATTTCCTATTTTAGCTTCTACTCTTTTACCGTTTTTTATTCTATCACATTTTAGTTTTTTCTTTCAAGGCTTTTTGTCGATTATTGCAAAAATGCCAAAAGGGATAACCCTTTTGACATTTTAAAGGAAACGAGATTAGTTAGCTTAGCCTCTCCTTAATGCTTTTTTCCTATTGTCCTTCATCTCTGCTCTTATGCACAAATAGGAAAAAAGCACAATCAAAATTACTAAAGAAAAACAAATCATAAACTTCCAATTTTGCTCCAGATAGGCAAAACACTCAATTCCTGCAATGAGCATGCCAATGGCAATTTTTACATCTGTCCTTTTAAAAAAAGCCTTCATTTCCCGTTTTGTCATAGCTTCCTCCTTTTCCGTCCACATATCTGTGGACTATGTGCGCTAAACACTCGTGTTTCTCTCTTTTTATTTTATCACATTTGCATAAAATATGCAAATAATGCTAAAAATTTACTCACACAATTATTTCTACCATTTCATAACCACTTTAAACAAATCCCCATCAATATAAATGGAAAACTCGCCACCTTGCAACTCTGTCAAACTTTTAGCAATTGACAATCCCAGGCCACTACCTTCTGTATATCTGGACTTATCCCCTCTTACAAACCTTTGCATCAATTCTTCACTACTAATATTTAACTTATCCTTTGAAATATTTTTCATACTAACTTCTATGTTATTTCTTTCCTTCTTCAAATCGATGTAAACCCTTGAGCCATCTAGGGCATACTTTGTAACATTACTCAATAAATTTTCAATCACACGGTACAAATATCGGTTATCTGCCTTTATTTTAATATCATCTTCTGGCATACTCATTTCTATTTTCAAATTTTTTCCTTCCAAACGATCTTTAAACTCGCCAATACTTTGATGGATCAACTCTTTCAAATTAATTTCTTCCATATTTAGTTTTACATTACCAGAAGACACTTTGGAAGCTTCGACCAAATCTTCTGTCAATTTCTTTAATCGATACGATTTCTTATCCAAAATATCAATATATTCTTTTATTTTTTCGTTTGGAATTTCTTCCTTCTTTAATAAATCCACATAGTTAATAATAGAAGTTAATGGCGTTTTAATATCATGAGACACATTGGTAATTAACTCTGTTTTTAATCTTTCTGACTTGAGGCTTTCCTCAATTGCATTCGAGAATCCCCCTACTATATCATTAATATAAACTGCCATTTCCTTCAAAACACCTTCCAGTTCTTGATCCTCTAAATAGATATTAGTTTTTCCCTCATAAATCTTTTGCAACGCTTCTTTTATTTCATTTTGTTGTCTATTATATTTTTTTAGTCGATAAAACGCCCAAAGCCAAAACACACCCAATAAAATCAAACTAATGCCAATTCCTATCATACTAGCTAAAACAACGCTAATTACAATAAATCCCCAATAATACCAAAAAACTTTTTTACTAGAAGATGTCTTTTGATCCATTTCACGCATAAAATTCTTAATCTTATGATAAAACCATCGAAGTACCTTATAGCTTAGAAAACTCTTCCAAAATGTTTTCGCCTTTATCCTTTTAATCGTAGTAATTCCCCATATAGCACATGCTAAATAGCCAATCAAGTAAGCCATGATATATAAGATTATGATGGCATAGTAAATAAACACATCAAAAGAATTGGTTACAATAGCTAGTGCTACACTTAAAATCATAAGACATATCGTACTAATTACCTCATATGGTACTTGATCTATCACATTTAAATGAATCCCCTCTTCTCCTTTTTTATAGCCAATTGCCCAAAATAGGTAAACAGCTATCATAACCAATAAAATCAAACTCATCAAACAGCCATAAACTGGTAATTGATTATGTTGCAACATGAAATCATAAACATTTTTATTAAATAAGAAGTTAGTTGCCTGCCATGTTTTATCTTCCTCATAACAACTATAAATATCATAATCTCCCATCCCTTTTGTTTTCTGCGAATGATTACTACTATTACTAGAATTACGATAATTATAATTATATTTTATATTATCTTCATTGATATAAGTTAAATTTGTTTCTATCTTACCATTGACCAAATTCCAATACACACTTTGATTTTTCATATGATCCATTACTTCTTGATAGTTGTTACTCTTTATATTGGTAAACATTTTTCCGTGTTTCTCTATTGACAATCACATAATTAATATAGGCACCAATTCCGTTTCCATTACGATAATGATAACTACTTAAATGATCCGAATAATAATACCTATTACCTTGTGAATCTTCTACTTCTACAAAATCATAAATCAGTTCCACCATATCATCAGGTTGTTCCATATTTTCGCATTTTGCTATTATATTCATAAAAAAATATAAATAATTATTAGCAAAAACCTCCGTTTGAGAATACTCCATTTGTCCTTCTGTGGCTTCAAACTCACTTAAAAATGCCATATGAAACAGACTAAGTCCTAATATAGCCACTAATATCGGTATGAGAATATAACACAAAACTTTTAATACACTTGAATTTCTTGCTTTTTCCATTTCTACCTCCTTTGTGTGACAAGAGGGTCATCCCTTTTTGTCACATTTGGTATTTTAGATTATTATATTTTCTATTTTATAGCCGACACCCCAAATTACTTTTAAATATTTGGGATCCTTCGGATTAATCTCTATCTTTTCACGAATATGTCGAATATGAACAGCAATAATATTTTCTGCACCGAACCCCTCTTCTTTCCATACATTCTCATAAATTTCTGGAATGGAATACACTTTGCCTTTATTTTCTAATAAAAACTTTAAAATATTGAATTCCGTTGCTGTCAATTTAACTTCTTTTCCATCTACTGTTACCATTTTGGTTTCATCATTGATTACTAATTCGCCACTTTGATAAATTTTGCTATTATCTTTATTTTCTAAGGAACCTAAGCTGACATATCTTCTCAAATTAGAATTCACTCTTGCTATTAATTCTAATGGATTAAATGGTTTGGTAATATAATCATCTGCTCCTGAATTCAAGCCTCCAATTTTATCATAGTCCTCTGATTTTGCTGATAACAAGATGACTGGTATACTTTTATCTTTTCTAATTTCTTCTAGTGTTTCGATTCCATCTTTTTCTGGCATCATAATATCCAGTATAATAAGATGAATTTCATTTTTTTGTACGATTTCTAGTGCTTGATTTCCATTGTATGCTTTTAGTATATTGTAACCTTCTTTTTTTAAGTAAATTTCAATAGCTCCCACAATTTCTTTATCATCATCGACAACTAATACATTATACATTTTTCATTTCCCCTTTATTGTCTTAAGTATACCACAAACTTTATGAATTAAAAATAGAGAAAATATTAATTTTCTCTTAAACGCCTATTTTCTCAATATGAAGCCATCTAATCTTTTGGAAATTGTATTCTAATATTGGTTTATTAAAACTATCAAACGTATGAGAAGCAATTTTGATTCCTCGTAATGTAAATTTATTTTCGATACCTACAATTACTAGCGTATGACCAAATTGCTCTCCATCAAAAGACAATTGTGCAATGTCTCCTACTTCTATCTTGCTTTGTGTTGTTTCCATTGCTTGCGGTCCAACACCTTTATTACTAGTCAAAAATTGATGTAAGTACTCGACTCCACTCCATGATGGTGATTTTTGATTTCCATTGATATAATACCAACCTAAATCTTTTGTATAATTCATTTTTTGACTTCCTGCATAAATGCATTGGGAAGCAAAACTGGTACAATCTCCTCCTACACCATCAAAGTTATAGTATTTAGGATTTCTTGAGAACGCCCATTTCTGTGCATAGTTTACAACTGCTGGTCTGTTGTAGGGAATATATTTCATCGCAGATTCCTCCTTAATTCAATATATTCTCTTTCTTCTATTTTACAACACATAAATTACACCATTTACAAAAAAACAGCCTTACGCTGTTTCTTTTTCATCCTGTTTGTCAGGCACTTGTCTTTTCTTTTTCACCACTGGTTTACGTGTTGTTCTCTCTTTATTGATAACTGTTTCTGGACCTTTTCCATTTAAAACGGTATCTTTGGTAATTGTACATTTTTCAATATTAGGATTAGAAGGTATTTCATACATAATATCCCTCATAATCTCTTCTATAATCGAACGAAGTCCTCTTGCTCCTGTCTTCCTTTCAATTGCCTTTTCCACAATTGCTTCAATAGCTTCCTGTTCAAAACACAATTCCACATCATCAATTTGGAACAATTTTTGATACTGTTTCACCAATGCATTTTTGGGTTCCACTAATATTTTCACCAAAGCCTCTTGATCCAACTCTTTTAAAATTGCGATAATTGGTAATCTTCCTATAAACTCTGGTATCAATCCAAACTTCAACAAATCTTGTGGTAATAATTCTTGAAAAATCTCATATTGCTTTATTTCCTTTTTGCTTTTAATTTGACTTCCAAATCCAATTGCTTTTTCCCCTGTTCTATCTTTTATAATATCCTCTAATCCCTCAAAAGCTCCTCCACAAATAATTAATATATTTTCTGTATTAATTTGAATTAACTCTTGATTTGGATGTTTTCTTCCCCCTTGTGGGGGAACAGATGCAACCGTTCCTTCAATAATCTTCAATAAAGCTTGTTGCACACCTTCTCCACTCACATCTCTTGTAATAGATGGATTTTCTGATTTTCTAGTTATTTTATCAATTTCATCAATATAAATAATTCCTTTTTCTGCTTTTTGGATATCTCCATCAGCTGCTTGGATCAACTTTAATAAGATGTTTTCCACATCTTCTCCCACATATCCTGCTTCTGTCAAAGTAGTAGCATCTGCTATCGCAAATGGTACATTTAATATTTTAGCCAAAGTCCTTGCCAATAAAGTCTTTCCACAACCAGTTGGTCCTAAAAGCAAAATATTACTTTTTTGAATTTCCACATCGTCTTTAGAAGCATTTTCTTCATGGGCAACCCTTTTATAATGATTGTACACAGCCACTGACAACGTCTTTTTTGCCTCTTCTTGCCCTATTACATAATCATCTAAAACCTGTTTTATTTCCTTTGGACTAGGAATATTATTCAATTCATTTAATGTATATCCCGCCTTTTCATCATCATATAATTCTGACTCTATAATACTCGTACAAAGCTCCACACATTCATCACAAATGTATACGCCTGGTCCAGCCACTATCTTCCTAACACTTTCTTGTGCCTTTCCACAAAAAGAGCATCTTACACTTTTGGGTGCATCATTTTTTGCCATTTTTCTATTTTCCCTTTCTCCTTAATTTGAAAAAGAATTGTTATTTGGCTAGGCTTTTGTCTAATGAATACAGTTTGCTTTGCAAAATGCATACTATATCTGTAACTCGCTTCGCTCGAACAGCTCTAGCAAAATACAATTATTTTTCAAATTTTATTTTCTTTTATCCATAATTCCATCAATCAATCCATACTTCAAAGCCTCTTCTGCTGTCATGTAATTATCTCTTTCTGTATCCTTTTGGATTGTTTCTATACTTTGACCGGTTCGATCACTCAAGAATTTATTTAATTTTTCTCTCGTTTTTACTAAGTGATCCGCATGAATTTTTACCTCTGTTGTTTGTCCTGAAATTCCGCCACCACCGATCAATGGTTGATGAATTAGAATTTCTGCATTTGGTGTCGCAAATCTTTTTCCTTTTTCCCCAGCTGATAAAAGTGCTGCACCCATACTTGCTGCCATTCCTACGCATATAGTAGAAACTGGGCATTTAATATAATTCATCGTATCAATAATTCCCATTCCATCTGTGATAGACCCCCCTGGTGAATTGATATATAAATTAATGTCTTTATCGGGATCTTCTGATTCTAAAAATAATAATTGTGCAATAATTAAACTAGATGTCGTTGGATTTACATCCTCTCCTAGAAATATAATTCTATCTTTTAATAATCTTGAGAAAATATCGTAAGATCTTTCTCCTTTACTAGTTTGTTCAACTACATATGGTACTAAACTATTTCTTTCCAACATATTTTTCCTCCTTATTCTTTCTTAAAATTAATTTACATTAAAATACATATTTTTTATATTTTAATGATAAAAAAGCATAAAATCCAAAAAGCTGGGGTTAAACTTTAACTTCTTAATTTATACCCCAACCTTTCTTCTTATTACTTGTCATATTTTTTGTGAAATTTATTTTATTTTTGCATTTTTTACTAAGAAATCAATTGCTTTTTCTGATGCTAATCCTTCTTTTAAATAATTTCTTACATTTTCATTTTTCAAGAATTCTTCATTCTTTTCTTTTCCGTAATTCTTAGCCATTTCCTTTAATTTTTCATCTATTTCTTCATCTGTTGCTTCTATTTTTTCAGCTTTAATTACTGCCCCTATTGCTAATCTTGATTTAATTCCTTCTATTGCTTGAGGTTCATATTCTTTTCTCATCTCTTCTTGGGTTTTACCCATCATTTGAAGATATTGGTCTAATTTTAAACCTTGATAAGATAATCGTTGCTCAATATCTCTTAACATATTATCTATTTCTGTTTCTATCATTCCAGATGGAATTTCTACTTTGATATCTTCGCAAACAGCCTTCATAACAGCATCTTGTGTTTCATATTTTGCTTTGTCATCATTTTGTTTTTGTTGTTTTTCTTTAATGCTTTCTTTTAATTCTTTTAACGTATCAAATTCACTTACATCTTTAGCAAATTCATCATCTAATTCAGGTAATTCTTTTTTCTTAATTTCATGAAGTTTTACTTTAAAGGTCGCATCTTTTCCCGCTAAATCTTTTGAAAAATATTCATCTGGAAATTTTACTTGGATATCTTTTTCTTCCTCTATTTTCATTCCAATAATCTGATCTTCAAATCCAGGTATAAAACTATTACTTCCAATTTCTAATTCATGTCCTTCTGCTTTTCCACCTTCAAAGGCTTTTCCGTCTACAAATCCCTCAAAATCGATTGTAGTAATATCTCCACTTTCTACTGGTCGATCTTCAATTGAAATAAGCCTTGAATTGTGTTCTTGCATATGTCCTAATTCATGGTCAATGTCTTCATCCGTTACATTATACTCAATTTTTTTGATTTCTATACCTTTATATTTTCCTAATTTAACTTCTGGCTTAGTTTGCATGATAGCTATAAAAATTAAGTCTTTTCCTTTTTCAATTTGTGTTACATCTATATCTGGTCTACTAACAATTTCTAATTTGTTTTCTTCTACTGCTTCTTCTAAGGCATCTTGTGCTACTTGATTGAATGCATCTTCATAAAATATTTCTTTTCCATAATATTTTTCTACGATTTGCATTGGTGCTTTCCCTTTTCTAAATCCTGGTATGTTGAAGTATTTGGCACTTTGAAAATATACTTTTTTGATTGCTTCATCGAATTTTTCAGCCTCAATTGTTATTTCTAATTTTACTTCATTTGCATTTTTTGTTTTTTCTACTTTACAATTCATTCTTTTCAATCCTTTCTTTTTTCAGTTGACTCACTACTCAGTACTATTCTCATGTTCTTAATGTTGATATATTTTTTTATTAGTACTAAGTAATAACAACTTATTTATTATACCATACTTTTCCTATTTTGCAAGGAATTTTTCATATTTTTCAAAAAATACTTGTTTTTTCTAAAAATTTGTGTTAAACTTGTTACTAGTCAATTTATTTAAGAAGATTTAGGAGGTGCAATTAAGAATGGCAGTATGTGAAATTTGTCAAAAAACAGCAAGTCATGGAAATAAACTTAGTATTACTCGTTCTCATATCAGTAAAAGATTTCCTCGTACTTGGAGACCTAATTTAAGAAGAGTAAAGGCTGAGGTTAATGGTCAAACTAAAAGAATATATGTATGTGCAAAATGTTTAAAAGATGGTAAAGTAAAAAGAGCCTAAAGCTCTTTTTTTGTTTGTAACAGAAGATGATTTTTTTCCTCCGTCCCCAAAATCATTTTTATTTATTACTCTTTAATTCCAAAAATAAATTTAACAAATCCCCTCAAAAACTTCGGAACTTTTTTCACAACAACTGTCATATGTATCTCCCTCCTTTATTTCAACGGATGATGGCTAACAAGCAAGCCACATAAAGCCAACACAAATTACAACAACACCAATTATAAATAGCCAACCTGTTATTGGAAGTAACAACACTAATAAAATTCCTAATCCTAAGCCAATTAAACAAATAGCCAAAGTCTTTCTAAATAATTTTATCATAGCATGATTACCTCCATTGTTTTTGTATATTATATTAAATTTTTTCATTATTGGTTCCTTTTTATGTAGAATTAACAAATGAGGTTCAAGTTTCGACTTTTTGCCAGTGAGGGGTGTCATATATCATTTTTTTACACTTTGTGTGTCGCAACCTACCAAATTAATTGTTCATCTGTAGGTTGCTCCAATCGCACTCGCGTTGCTCGTTTGGTCGCTTACGCAGTGTTGCAAAAATGATATATGACACCCCTCACTGGCAAAAAGTCGAAACTTGAAACAAATAGGGACATTGACGAAATCCCTTTTATCTTGTAAAATACACAATAGGAGATGATGTTATGAAAAAGCAAGATGCTATTACACTAATTGAATTATTAAAAAAGAGATATCCAGATGCCACATGTAGCTTAGACTTTACCACTCCGTTTGAATTAGTAGTTGCTGTTATGCTCTCTGCCCAATGCACCGATGAAAGAGTAAACAAAACAACCCCTACTCTTTTTTCCCGTTGCAAGACCATTCAAGACTTTGCAGACATTGATATTCATGAATTAGAAGAATTAATTCATCCCTGTGGATTTTACAAAAATAAAGCCAAAAATATTAAATTATGTGCCAAACAAGTTTTAGAAACATTTCATGGAGAAGTACCCCAAACAATGGAAGAACT
Source organism: uncultured Clostridium sp. (assembly GCA_947567695.1). Taxonomy (GTDB): domain Bacteria; phylum Bacillota; class Clostridia; order TANB77; family CAG-508; genus CAG-269. The sequence continues at coordinate 66,932 of CANONT010000001.1, read as the reverse complement.
AACCAGTTTAGCAGGTGTTGGTCGAAAAAGTGCCAATGTCATTTTATTAGAAGTCTTTGGCATTGCTGAAGGAATTGCAGTTGATACACATGCCAAAAGAATATCTAATTTAATTGGCTTATCCAAAGAAAAAGAACCTGAAAAAGTAGAACAAGATTTGCTAAAAACCTTTCCAAAAGATTATCTAAAAGACATCAATCATATTCTTGTATGGCATGGAAGAAATACTTGTGTAGCACGAAAACAAAAATGTGACACTTGCGTTGTAAATGAATTTTGCCAATTTTACAAATCGAAACTTAAAACTAATATTTCATTGACAAAAGAGCAATAAAGATATATATTTTTATATATAAAAAAACTGAAATCAAGAATTTCTACCCAATGCAAATTGTTAGAAAATCTAGCTTTCACTATATTTAGGAGGGATTTTACATGTTAAAAAACAAAATCAAAATAATTGCTATATTAACTACAATTATTTTAGCCCTTACACTTCCTGTTGTAAGAGCAGAAAATGAAACAGCTGACAACACAGCCACCCCAGATGCAACATCTGAAAACACATCTGGTGAAAATGCTACTAGAGAAGCAACCCAACCAGAAAATTTACCTAACAATAATTCTGAAATGGATATTGCTAATACAGATGATGAAAATTTTAAAAGATCTGATGTTTATCTAACTGGTGATAACGTAACCATTGATTACATCATTGATGGAAACCTATTTGTAGTAGCTAACCATGTTACCATCAATTCTCAAATTGGTGGAGATGCTTTTATCTCTGCTAATACAGTCACCATTGAAGAACAAGGCTACATATTTAGTAATTTATTCACTTTCGCTAAAACTGTTGATATAAAAGGTGTGGTTTATGATTTATACTCAGCTTCTGAGACCACTAACATTAATGGTTATGTTTATCGAGATATTCGAGTAGGTTCTAATACTGTCAATATTGCTGGTACCATTGGAAGAAATGCTCATATTGATTGTGCTAATCTTAATTTTGTACAAAATACACATACACATGACGATGAAGAAGAATCACACGAAGATGTTCAAACACAAGGCACCATCAATGGTAATTTAAAATACTCAGCAAAACAAGAAGCTTCCATTCCAGAGGGAGCTGTTACAGGAGAAATCAGTTTTGAAAAAGAAGTACCTTTTGAAGGAAATACCTTTCAAAATCAAATCATGTCTTTAGCAACACTTCTTGCTACTGCCGTTGTAATTTGGTTACTATGCCTATGGCTTGCACCTAAATTCCTAAAAAATAGTTCTACTTTCTTAACTACGAAAAAAATCTTGCCTGTTATCGGATTTGGAATTTTAGTACCAATTGCTAGTATTATAGGAGCTATCATATTATTTATTTTGGGAGCAACTTCCAAATTAGCAGTATTGTTAATTGTAACTTTAATTATTTTAATGATGCTTAGTAATTCTATCTTTACTATTGCCATTACGAATGTTATTTGTAAGAAATTAAAAATTGAAAAAACTGGTCGTACCTTTAGCATACTGGTCATGGTTACAATCGCTCTATGGCTTATTAACCTAATTCCTTTTGTTAATTCTCTTGTTGGATTTGTCTCAACTGTTCTAGGATTGGGAATTGTAGTTTCTAGTGTGTTTTTAAAAGATAAAAAAGATGATACTGTTACTAATATCTAGCTATGTTCACAATTAAGCAAAAGAGAAATAACAAATTATAATCTGTTATTTCTCTTTTTTTATGAAAATGATATCATCTAATTTTTTAATTCATCAATAATTACCTTAAAATCATGTGCCATCACAATGGCAGTACCAGATACCAAAACATTAGCACCTGCCTTTTTCACTTCAGGAGCAGTCCTCAAATTAATTCCACCATCCACCTCTATATCCAACTCCAAACCTTGTTGTTGCACATACTTCTTTAAACTACCTATTTTTTGCAACATATCTGTCAAAAAAGTTTGTCCGCCCTTTCCTGGCTCTACTGTCATAACCAAACACATATGAATATAAGGTAAAAATTCATACACTTCCTCTATCTTGGTATTTGGTTTTACTGCAATACCCACTTTACAATTATTTTCTTTGATGTAGTTGATGATTTCGTACACCTCTTCTTTGCTTTTACAAGCTTCCAAATGAAAAGTAATAATATTAGGATCCACTGCTAAAAAATCATCCACTGCTGATTTCACATCTTCTACCATCAAATGCACATCTAATGGTAAATTAGAAATTCTCTTGATATAAGATGCATTACGTAACATTTTTTCATACGTATGCTTTTCCACAAATTTCCCGTCCATCACATCCATATGAAAATAATCTGTTTTTGCAGCCTCTAATGCCAAAAAAGCCTTTGACTCCTCTCCCTCTTTCATTGACAATATAGATGTTGAAACTTCTACCATTTCTTTTTTTCCTCTCTTTCTTTTAATTGTTGTTTTATTTTACAAAACCTTTCATATCTTGCTAAATCAATTTCTCCCTTTTCAATTGCCTTTTTAATACCGCAACTCTCCTCTTTAACATGTGTACACCCAACAAACTCACAATTGGAAATTTTATCCCTAAACTCCACAAAATAATTCGCCAACTCTGTGCTTTCAATCTCTTCAATAGAAAACGTCGAAAAACCAGGAGTATCTGCAATATAAGTATCTTCATCTATCTGATACAAAGCAATAGAAGTAGTTGTATTTTTGCCTCTCTTATTTCTTTGACTAATCTCGCCTTCTATCGTTACCTCTTGTTTAAAAATTCCGTTAATCAAAGTAGACTTTCCCACACCAGAATTTCCCGAAAAAGCATTCATATTATGTCTCAATTTCTGTTGTAGCTTGTCTATCCCCTTTTGATTCTTAGCCTCTGTTTCAATTACACTATATCCTATCTTTTGGTATACATTCTTAATTTCCTTGAACTCTTCTCGCTCATCCAAATCTGTTTTATTTAAAACAATTATAGACTTGATCCCTAAAAATTCAGCAAAAGCCAATTGCTTATCCAACATCAGCAAATCTGGTTTTGGATCTTTACTCGAAACAACAAAAACAATTTGTGTTATGTTAGCAAGCTTTGGTCTTTTCACATAAACCTTTCGTTCCAATATTTCGTCAATTACTGCTTTCTTATTTTCTTCATCTGTCACTTCAAAAGTAACAAAATCGCCTACAACAGGAGAAATCTCTTCCTTTTTGAACTTTCCCCTTGCAGTTGCCTCATAGACTTTTTCCCCACTAGTTCCGAGATAAAGTGGGGACACATATATTTTATATACATTTGCAATATTTTCAATGATAATTCCTTGCATCCTTCCTCCTTTATATTTTCAAAATCTTTCCTATCCAAAAACAAAAACGACATGGTTAAAATTCTTGACCTTTTAGAGAATTTACATGTCGCATTTGCTATCCTTGTTTTATCCGTTAAAAATTAATTGACTTATCATTATTAAAGTTTACTGTTTTGGTTCTAGTCCAACTTCCACCCTTTGAATCAGTTATGGTAAGCGTTAAATCCATAGAGCCTTTTCCATTAATAGTTGCTGATTTATTTTTGGTGTTTTTGTCAACTCCTGAATCAGAATATAACGTCGTATTTCCTGATTTTAAAACAATACTTACTGTTTTAGCAATGGTTGTAGTTGTGTGTGTTGCATTTGTATTATTAGCAGTGTTGTTGGTAGTTGCTGGTTCTGTGGTATATCCACCTGTTATTGTTTTTACATCAATATTGACAGTCATATTTTTAGCTTCTTCAAAACTATTTACTGTTATGGTAATACTACTTCCCTTTTCTACTGTTTTACCTGCATCAAGGCTTTGTTTTAATACCACACCTTTTGCTTTTGAACTATCTTCTGCCTCACTTACACTAACCGTAAATCCCTGTGCTTCTAATGTACTTTTAGCATCTGTCTGCGTTTTTCCAACTACATCTGGAACTTTTGCCTTCTCTACTCCTGTACTAACATGAAGAATAACGTTATCTCCTGCAAATACTTCTGTATTTGCTTCTGTCTCTTGACTAATAACATACCCTTCTTTTACTGTTTTACTATTTTCTTCCACAATGTCTGCTTTTAGCTTGGCATCTTCTATCAATTTAATTGCTTCGTCTTTTTCTTTTCCTTTCACATTAGGAACTGTTGCTTTTTCTTGTCCTTTACTGATAATAACACTTACTGTACTTCCCTCTTTTACTTTATGAAATCTTTCCATATAGGTTGGATCCTGTGAAATAACAGATCCCTCAGGTACCTCTTTATGATACTCTTCTTTTTCTACTTCAAACACCAATTTAGCATTTTCTATTTCTTTCTGAGCTTCCTCTTTCGATAGCCCCACTACATTTGGCATTTCTACTTCAGCTGGATTCGTTACACTTAATACAGCTAACGTCCCACCTAAACTCAAGGAGAACAATAAAATGAGTCCTACCATTACACTAAGCACTTTATGTTTCTTTACAAATTGCTTAAATTTCCCCTCTTTTTTTCCTCTTTTATTTCTGTTATTGGGTTTATCTTCTATATCTCCATACATTTCTGTATCGATTACTTGGGTTCTAGCAGTACTATCGTATTCTAATTCTTCTACAAAATCACCATCTGGATTTTTTAAGGATCTCTTTAAATCTTCTAACATTTCTGTCGCTGATTGATACCTTAATGTCGCATCTTTTTGTAACGCTTTCATAATCATTTTATTGATCGCTGTTGGTACATTGGGATTACTTTTAATTGGTTCTTCTGGTTCTTCTTGCATATGCTTTAAAGCTACTGATACAGGAGTATCCGCATCAAATGGAACCTTACCTGTTACCATTTCATACATGACAACCCCCAAAGAATATAAATCCGATTTCGCATCTGTAAATCCACCTCTCGCATGTTCTGGTGAAAAATAATGAACCGAACCAATCGTTGTTCCAAAAGCTGTAATCGTTGAATTAGAAACTGCTTTTGCAATTCCAAAGTCTGTTACTTTAGCCACGCCATCTTCTGTAATGATAATATTATGTGGTTTAATATCCCTATGTACAATATTATTTCTATGAGCTATCTCTAAGGCTGACGCAATTTGAATAGCTACATTTACTGACCATTTCCAAGGTAATGGTCCTCTTTCCTCTATAATAATCTCTTTTAGTGTTTTACCTTGAATTAACTCCATAACAATATAATATAAATTTCCTTCTACCCCTACATCATAAATCGAAACAATATTAGCATGTGTCAATCTAGCTGCTGACTGTGCTTCTGCTTCAAATCTCTTAATAAATTCTTCATCTGTTGTAAACTCATCTCTTAATATTTTAACTGCTACATCTCTTTTTAAAACTTTATCTGTTGCTCTATAAACTGTAGACATTCCGCCATTTCCGATTTTTTCCACTAATTCATATCGACTTCCTAATAGCTTTCCCTTTAAACTCATATTTATCTCTCCTTAAAACATGTTTGATTGTAGACTGTCTATATATTTTTTATGATGATAACTGTTATGTTATCATATCCGCCATTTTTATTGGCCTTTTCTATCAATTCCTTTGGTGCTTGTGCTATATCCTTTTTCGCTAATTTAAAAATTTCATCTTGTGGAACTAGATTCGTTAAACCATCTGACCCCATTACTATTATATCATCTTTCAAAAATCCCTTTACCATCACATCTGGCTCAACAAATGCATTGCATCCTAGTGCCTTCATTAACATGTTTTTTTGTGGATGATGAACCGCTTCTTCTGGGGTAATCGTTCCGTCTTTTACTAATTTTTGAACATAACTGTGATCTTGCGTTAACTTTCTCATAAACTCTTTTCGGATCCTATAAATTCTACTATCTCCTACATGTCCAATAAAAGCCCTGTTATTATATATTAAACAAATTTCTAAAGTAGTACCCATTCCTTCTAAATCTTTACTTTCTTTTGCTTTTTCGTATACTACCATATTAGCATATTCCATACTACTAGCAACTAATTGAATAATACTATCTTTGTCCTTACTAATTTCTTTAAAATTGTTCTCAATATAATTCTTAGCTGTTTCAATGGCTAATTTACTTGCAATCTCTCCTCCATTGTATCCTCCCATTCCGTCTGCTAGCATATATAACTGTACTTCATTGAGTGAATCAGATATATAATAATAATCTTGATTGTTCTCTCTTACTTTTCCTATATCTGATTTTGCATAAGCCTTTATCATGTTTTCACCTCATTTTCCGATGTTTTTCACATTTATAATTTCTCTGCTTACTTTATATCATAAGTTTGTCCTTTTTGCAAGTGTGCAATGAACATGATTTTAGAGACCTTAAATTTAAAAGTAAATTCCATTGAAGGGCTAACAGGAATTTACTTTTACACTTAACCTTTTGTTGTAAAAGCATTGATTTTTTGATATAAATAATAGGAGGAGTGAATGAAAATGATATATTTGAAGAAATTTGAATTACTTGATAATGAAGATTGGAGTGGTTATCCTTTTCATATATTTTTAGAAAAAGAGCTTTTTAATATAGAATTTGATCCTATTACAATTTTTTATGGTGATAATGGTTCTGGAAAATCAACTTTACTTAACATTATAGCTGAGACAATTAATAAAGATAAAAAAGTAATTAATAGAAGAAAACCATTAGTTAAATCTGATTATTTTGATATGTATACAGCTAAATGTAATTATTATTTAGAAAATAATATTCCTTTAGGAAGTAAAATTATTTTTAGTGAAGATATATTTGAGAATATTTTATCTAAACGAATAGAAAATAAAGAAAAGAATAATCAAAGGCAAGAATTAGAAAAGCAATATATGCAATATAAATATAATCCTATTAACTATTCTTCATTAGAAGATTTAAGCATTTCAGTCGAAACTAGAAATAAAACTCAAAGTAAATTTATAAAAAGTAGAATAGAAGAAAATGCAAGAGAATTTTCTAATGGACAAACATCATTAGAATTTTTTGATAAAGAATTAAAAGAAGATAGCCTATATTTACTTGATGAACCAGAAAATAGTTTGTCACCAAAATTTCAAATTGAATTGATACAATTAATATCAGAATTAAGTAGATTTTTTAAATGTCAATTTGTAATAGCAACACATTCTCCATTTTTGTTATCTATACCAAATGCTAAAATATATGATTTAGATGCAATCCCTGTTATAACAAAAAATTGGTATGAATTAGAAAATATGAAGATATATTATAATTTTTTTAAAGAAAATAAAGGTAAATTTGAAATCTAGTATATAAGGAGGTTTTTGATGGACAATAATAAGTTAGAAACAATATCAAATCTTTTTGAAAACAGTGAAATAAGTTATGGACTAGAACAAAACAAAGAAATTGCAAAACGTGGTGGCAAGATAGCCAAAAACACTCGTGATAATTTAGAAGAAGAACTTGGAGAAACTGTTATTAGCAGTACAAATGTACTAAATTATAAATATTTGAAGACAAATAATTTAGATAATAATAAAATACTGAAAGAAGGAAAAACAATGAATTATAGTTATGTTATGGGTATTGAGAATATAGATAAATTGAAAGAAAATAATTTTGAAATAAAACCATATGGAAATAATTATGGTATTTCATTTTCAAGTGATAAAATAGAAGTGTTTGAGAATTTTATTTTTGATACATTACAAAATGGGTTTTGGAACGAATATTTAGGCAAAGAAAAAGTTTTTATTTTTAAATTTGATGATGGAAAAATTAAAAGATATGTTTTAAATAAATATAATGAAAAAGAAATACTTAATTTGTGTCAACAATTTGCAAATTATGAATTTGAGTCTATTGATAAGATGTTAAGAGATAATAATTTTTATGCAGAAACATATTATAAGTATTAAGGAGATTTACTCAAAAAAGGTAAAAACATGCCCCTTGAATGCCAAGGATAAGGCAAGAAGTGCCCCTTTAGTCCTATTTTCCTCTCTCCAAAATCATTGACGTTTCAATCAATTACCTGTATAATAATCTTATCAATTATTGAGGAGATTGAACATGGATTTAAATATTTTAGAAAAATTAGAATTTTATAAAATAATAGAAATGGTAAGTAACTTTTGTGTTACCAATCAAGGAAAAGAAATTGCTTCCCAGTTAGCACCCACCCATCAAATAACAGAAGTAAAACAGCTTCTACAAGAAACACGGAGAAGCTGTTAATTTATCCGCTCGTAATGCCACCCCCTCTTTTTTTGAAATAGCTGACATTACTCTAGCCTTGAAAAAATTAGAAAGTAACAGTACCTTATCCACCCAATCTTTATTAAACCTTGCTCATATCTTTCAACTATCACAGGAACTAAAGGACTATTTTAATAAAGATTTTTTAGATGAAGCAGAATATCCTATTTTAGCCAATTTGTTTTCAAACTTATATACCAATAAAAGTGTAGCAGATAGAATATTTCAATGCATTTTAGATGAAAATACAATCGATGACAGAGCTTCTAAAACCTTACAATCACTTCGTAAAAAGCAAAAAAAAATTGAACAGGATATACGAAGCAAACTAAATGACATGCTTCATTCTTCTACCTATTCAAAATATGTACAAGAAAATATTGTTACCCGTCGAAATGATCGATTTGTAATTCCGATCAAAGAAGAATATCGTTCCCAAATAAAAGGGTTTATTCATGATATTTCTAATGCTGGTTCCACCGTTTTTATCGAACCTATTTCTGTTTTTGAAATGAATAACGAAATAGCTAGTTTAAAAAAAGAAGAAGAACTAGAAATTGAAAAAATTTTACAAGAGTTAACAGAATTATTCTGTCCCTATATAGAAGAATTGGAATTAGATGTTACTTTAATTGGTAAGCTAGACTTTATTTTTGCCAAAGCCAAATTTTCAAAATCCATACAAGCTACTACACCAATCCTTAACACCCAAAAAGAGATCCACTTAAAAAATGCTAGACACCCTTTTATTCCTAAAGATCAAGTGGTTCCTATTTCAGTCGATTTAGGAGAATCCTTTTCCCTATTATTAATTACAGGCCCTAACACAGGTGGTAAAACCGTTACTTTAAAAACAGTTGGTCTTTTAACTTGTATGGCATGTTGTGGGCTTAACATACCTTGTGATGAAAATTCTAGTATTTATGTTTTTGATCACATTTTTGCTGATATTGGAGATGACCAAAGTATTCTAAATTCTTTGAGTACTTTTTCTTCTCATATGCTTAATATCGTGGAAATCACAAAACATGCTACTGAAAATTCCTTAATTTTAGTAGATGAATTAGGTTCTGGTACCGACCCTTTAGAAGGTGCTAATCTTGCTATAAGTATCTTAGACTATTTTAAGACCATAGGAAGTTTAACCATTGCTACCACCCATTACCAAGAATTAAAACAATATGCTTTAGTAACAGATGATTTTGAAAATGCCTCTGTTGAATTTGACCTTTCTACGCTAAGTCCTACTTATAAATTACTAGTTGGTATTCCTGGCAAAAGTAATGCCTTTGAAATTAGCCAAAAACTAGGATTAAAAGAAACCATTATTGCTAAAGCCCAATCTCTCATGACAGCTAACCAAATCGATTTCGAGAATCTGCTAAAAAGTATTTATGATGATAAATCTTTGATTGAAAAAGAAAAGTTTGAAATTTCGCAAGAGCTGAAGCGTGTTTCTAATTTAAGAAAATCGTTAGAAAAAGAAGACGAAGAAATAAAACGCCAAGAACAACAATTAATCCAAAACGCTAAAATAGAAGCTAGAAATATTTTGTTACAAGCCAAAGAGGATGCTAATGAAATAATAAAACAAATGACTTCTACTGCCAATGGTAAAGATTTAGAAAATGCTAGAAATAGGTTAAATACTAAGATTAAAGAAATTCATTTGACGAATCATGAAAGTCATAATACTAGCAATTTAACCTCTTCTGCAAAAACTTTACAAGCCAAAGATATCAAACCAAATATGGAAGTCTTTGTAACTACTTTAGGGCAAAATGGCATGGTACTTTCCCATGTTTCAAAGTCAAATGAAGTTCAAGTACAAATTGGAAATTTAAAAATGAATATTTCTATCCATGCTCTTACACTACCAAATAAAACAAATAAAAATAATTCTTCCTCAGCTGTAAATAATGCTAGAGTTTCTCATGTTTCAAAAACGAAAACAATAAAATCTGAAATAAATGTAATTGGATTAAATGTAGATGAGTCAATTTTTGTGGTTGACAAATTTTTAGATGACGCTTCTCTTAGTAAGCTTCAAAGTGTTAGAATTGTTCATGGCAAAGGTACCGGAAAATTAAGAAATCGGTATTCATCAATTTCTAAAAAGTCATCCTCATGTTAAATCTTTCCGCTTAGGAACTTTTGGCGAGGGTGAAACAGGTGTTACCATTGTAGAATTAAAATAATTTAATGACAAAAGCCTATCTTTATATTTTACCTAAAATAGGCTTTTATGTATTGCTTTTTTGTTCTAGTGCGTAAATCCTATATCCTTGATTTTGTATGATTTTTTCGTCTTTTTGTAATCTTTTATCATGTTCTTCTAATTTCTCTCCATGCCCTGTTAAGACATCTAGTATTAAGTCTATTTTTCTACCATGTTCATATTCGATTTTTGCTACTGTATTTCCTACTCTTGTTAATTCTTCTCGCATTTCTTTTTGATTTCTAAACAATTCTTCTTGCCCTTTAAACAATTCTTCTTGCCCTTTGACTAGTGCTTCTTGACCTTTGTATAATTCTTCTTGACCTTTGACTAGTATTTCTTGCCCTTTGTATAATCTTTCTAGATCATATAATATTTTACTTATTACTTGTTCTGTTACTTCTTGTTTATTTGCTATTTTAACTAACAATTGATCTCTTTCTTCTTGTTCCATCCTATTCTCCCCCCTTCCTTCTACAATTTTTACAAATTATTTACAGCTAGTACCAAAATTATATATGTCCAAAAGGCATTTGTCAAGAAAATCTCATCGCCTTTTTTTGACAATATATGCCAAGTATTACACATATTTTTCAACTACTACAACCATTCTTCCACTTCTTGTTGCCCCTGCAAATTCGTGTATCACAAATCTACCCTTTCCTCTAATGGTAATCACATCGTTTAGTTTTAATTGTTTGGAAGCTTTCGTCTCATTTTGCCCATTCACAAAAACTCTTTCTTGATCAATAATTTGAGACGCTTTACTCCTAGAGGTTCTTGCCAAATCAGATACAAAATTATCCAACCTTAAAGAAGGAACAATAATTTTTACTTGTTCAACTTTTATCTCTCTTTTAGCTAAATCTTGTATCTCTTTCAACTCTATCTTGCTATTTTCAAATCTTGTTAACGATGGTAACTGTTGTTTTAGAATATCTGCAAAATCATCTACTGCAATAATATCTGCTCCTTGCTCCTGCACAATAATGTCTCCCACTTTTTCTCTTTTTAAGCCTAGTTTAACAATTCCCCCTAAATAATTTCTGTGAGAATACTTTCCTCGTTCTTCATCTGGCAAATCAATTCTTACTATTTTTAGTATTTTATGATAATTTTTTTCCAGCATTTTTTCATCGTATTTCTCTGGATAAATAAGCAAAACTTTTCTTTCTGCCTCTTCATAACCGCCATATAACTGATAACTTTCAAATTTGATTTTTCGCAAAAAATTTTGTACTAACGATACTTGATACATATCTAAAAAGTCTGTAAACTCTATTTTATCTCTCGTTTTTGAAAACTCTATTTTATCTAATACCTGTGATAAACATATTTTATCCTCTTGTTTTTGATAATCTCTTAATAATTGCTGTTTGTCCATTCTTTACTTATTTCCTTCCTTTTGTTTCACTTAGTCAATCGTAATTTCTTTAAATTCTTCCTTACATTCCCTTACAATGGTATCTTCATCTACTGCATAAATCTTTTCTAACTCTTCTACACTGCCATGTTGAATATATTGATCAGGATAAGCATAATTTCTTATTTTTATTTCTTGTAGCTTTTCTCTTTGTATCATCTCTTGCACAGCTGTGGCTAGTCCATTAACAATCGTTCCATCTTCTATGGTTATAACATTTTTGGTTTTCTCAATAGATTGTTTTATGGTTTCTTGATCGATTGGTTTTAAAAACCTCGTATTTATTACCTCTACTGAAATATCTTTTTGTTCCTTTTCAATTTTTTCCGCCACTTTCATTGCTCTTGCCACCATTTTGCCAATTGCTATAATACTAATATCTTTTCCTTCTTTTAGTATTTCCGCTTTTCCCAAATTTAATTTTTCCTGTTGTTCAATTTTATATTCATCTTCTCCACCTCTTGGGTATCGAATTACAACTGGCTTATTTAAATCCACAGCAAATGCTAACATTTCTTCTAATTCCTTAAAATTCTTGGGTGCCATAATCGTCAAGTTGGGAACTAATCGGAAAAAGGACATATCTAATGTTCCTTGATGTGTCTCTCCATCTGCTCCCACTACACCAGCTCGATCCACACACATCACAACTGGTAAATCTTGCATAGCAACATCATGAATGACTTGGTCATAAGCTCTTTGATAAAAAGAGGCATAAATTGGTACAACTGGTATCGTTCCCTCTTTTGCCATACCTGCTGCTACTCCAATGGCATGTTGTTCTGCAATTCCTATATCAAAAAATCTCTCTGGAAACTGTTTCGCAAATTCTGTAAGTCCTGTGCCATCTTTCATAGAAGCTGTAATCGCAACAATCTTGTCATTTTTTTTGGCTAGTTCCACTAATTTTTCTCCAAACACCTTTGAATAATCGTTTTTCTTTTCTTTTTTACTTTTTCCTGTCTGCAAATCAAACGGTCCAGTAGCATGAAATTGATCTGGATTTTTTTCTGCTACGGGATAACCTTTCCCTTTTTTAGTCAAAACATGAAGTAATACTGGTTCCTTTAATCGTTTACTAATCTTTAACATTCTTTCTAATTCTGCTATATCGTGCCCATCCACTGGTCCTAGATAGCGAAAACCAATATCCTCAAAAAACATTTTGGGAATTACCAATTGCTTGATACTTCTTTTTACCCTTATCACCATTTTTACAATTGTTTTCCCGATTTTAGGAATTTTTAAAATCATGTTTTTTACAGCATCACTGGATTTATTATATGACCTTTTCGTTCTCAACTTACTAAGTAACATACTCATGCCACCAATATTTTTTGAAATACTCATCTCATTATCATTTAAAATAACCGTCATTTTTGTTTTGCTCCAACCTGTGTCATTCAGTGCCTCTAAGGCCATTCCTCCTGTTAATGCCCCATCTCCAATAACCGCTAATACTGAATGTTCTTCTCCTTTTAAATCCCTTGCTCTAGCCATACCAAGAGCAGCAGAAATAGAGGTACTGCTGTGTCCTGTATTAAAGCAATCTGCTTCTGATTCTTTGCTTTTAGGAAAACCTGCTATTCCATTTAATTTTCTTAAACTTTTTAGTTCTTCTCTTCTTCCTGTTATGATTTTGTGTACATAAGTTTGATGTCCTACATCCCACACAATTTTGTCTTTTGGCACATCAAATACACTGTGTAGAGCAATGGTCAATTCTACAACACCTAAATTAGAAGCTAAATGTCCCCCATTTTCTGATACAATTTCTAGTATGTATTTCCTTATTTCTTCTGCTAATTGCTTCTTTTGTTCTATGTTTAGTCTTTTTACATCTTTTGGCGAATTTATTTTTTCTAACATTTGCGTCACCCATTTTTTATTTTTTAATAGTTTTATTATATCACGTTTTTTGGGTTTTGCAACCTACCATATTTTTTCAAGTTTCGATCTAATCCTGAAAAAACAATTCATCACATTCTTTTCCATCTAATTGGAAGATGTCTTTTATTTTCATCATTTCATCCAAATAAAATTCTTCTTCTCCCTCTAGCTTATCTTCCAACTCTGCTATGGTCAACTGCATTTTATCTGCTAATTCTTTTCTCTCTATTTTGTTTTTCTCCATTAATTTCATAATCCTTTTTCCCACTATTTCTGGTTCCATATATTTTTCCTCCTTGTTTCTCGTTAGGAAACATTTTACTATATTCTTTGGTTTCTGTCAATTATTTTTTCAATTTTATCTCACTATTGGTACTACTTATGTTACTGGTCAGCCTTGCTCCTATATTTTTAGTGTGAAATAAATAATAAGGCTGACAGTAACCTACTCATTAATAAATATAATGTATTTTCATTATTTATAGTGTACAAAAAATTAGAATCATAAATAAATCTTTTTTAACTTTTTATTTACAAAACCAAAAAGTAATGTTATAATTTTGCTATGATGAATTATGGAGGGATATATTTTGGATGAGATTTTTACTGAGAGATTAAAAAATCTAATAGATGATTACAAAAAAGAGCATAAACTTACCCATAAAGAAATTGCTAAGCAATTAGGCTATAAATCTAAAGCAACCATTTCCAAATATGCAAATGGTCAAATTACAAAAATTGGTCCAACTGGTATTCGTAAATTAGCCGTCTTTTTTGGTGTATCTCCTTCTTGGTTGGCTGGCTTTTCGGATAAAAAATATTAGAAATGAAATGCAAATATGGTAAAATCCTATTTGCATTTTATAATGTTTTTCTTTTTTTTTCAATAGTTTTTTCATTTTTTTCGTCGCAAGAAATCTTATATTTCGACTTTATTTTTTCGCCTCTCAATAAATTTTCAAAATACTAGACAAAAACTGCTTAATGTGATATAAAATAAGAGTTATTATAATATAATAACATAATATTTATTGAAAAGGTGATTTTTATGAAATATGTAAAACAATTAATGATAATACTATCCTTTTCATTTCTAGGTGAAATCATAAATTACATACTACCTTTATCGATTCCAGCTAGTATCTATGGAATGGTGTTATTATTTATAGCATTATGTACAAAAATAGTAAAATTAGAACAAATAGAAGAGACTGGAGAATATTTATTATCTATCATGTTAATATTTTTTGTTCCAGCTGCTGTAGGAATTATGAACACATTTTTTGCATATCAAAATGCAATGCTAAAAATCATATTTATTGTTATCCTATCTACTATTGTAGTATTGTCTGTTACAGGATTGGTTTCTCAATTAGTCATTAAAATTACAGGTAAAAGTAGCAAATCAAAAAAAATAAAATATATCGAAGGAGATGTAAAAAATAATGAATGAACTATTAACAAACTCTAGCTATTTTGGTTTTGTCATTACAATTATCCTATATTACATATGTGTTCAAATAAAAAATAAAACAAAAAATAATTTATTAAATCCATTATTAACTTGCACAATTCTTATTGTTACTATTTTACTACTATGTAATATTACTTATGATACCTACAATAATGGAGCCAAATATATATCTTATTTTTTAACTCCAACAACAGTATGTTTAGCAATTCCTCTATATAAACAAATAAAAATATTAAAGAAAAATATCATGGCAATTATTTCAGGCATTTTGGCTGGTGTTTTAGCCAATGCGATCGTGATCGTAGGATTAGTAAAAATCTTTGGATTATCTAACCAATTAGCAACCTCTTTATTACCAAAATCAATCACTACTCCTATCGCATTAGGTGTTGTGGAAGAACTAGGAGGCTTATCTTCCATTACTGTATTTGCCGTTATCCTATCAGGCATAATAGGAGCCGTTATTGCTCCGACTTTATTTAAGATTTTAAAAATAAATGAGGAAGTATCACAAGGCTTAGCATGTGGAACCGCTTCACATGGTTCTGGGACTGCCACAGCATTAGAATTAGGAGAAATTCAAGGAGCGATTAGTGGTTTAGCCATCACCATAACAGGACTAATCACTACTATCATTGTTCCAATTGTAAATAATATATTTTTCTGTTAAGTATTTACTTTTAAAAAATAGGGAAAAAACTTTAAGTTTCTTCCCTATTTTTTCACAACAACCTTTTCCTCTTTTACCCCAATCTTAGCTAGTTTATTTTTCTTCAAATTACCATCTAAAATTTCTTCTGCCAATTTATCCTCTAGTACACTTTGAATCGTTCTTCTAAGCGGTCTAGCACCAAAATTTTTGTCAATTCCTTTACTAGCAATCAGTTCTTTTACTTCTGGTTCTAGCTCAATCTTTATTTTCTGTATCGCTAATCGATTCGTTACCTCTTTTAGCATAATATCAATAATCTCGCTAATCTCTGTATCGGTTAATTTATGGAACACAATAATTTCATCAATACGATTAATAAACTCTGGTCTTAATTCTCTTTTTAACGTATCCATAACTTCTCTTTTGGTCTCTTCATATTCCTTTTTGGCATCCTCTTCTGCACTTCTTGCTTGCGTAAAACCTAATGCCTTTTTATCCGTAATCAGTCTAGCACCAATATTAGAAGTCATAATAATAACCGTATTTTTAAAGTTTACTGTTCTTCCTTGACTATCGGTTAAACGTCCATCCTCTAATATTTGTAATAACATATTCATCACATCTGGGTGTGCTTTTTCAATTTCGTCAAATAGAATAACAGAATATGGGTTTCTTCTTATTTTTTCTGTTAATTGACCACCTTCATCAAATCCCACATAACCAGGAGGTGAACCAATTAATTTTGAAACAGAATGTGGTTCCATAAACTCTGACATATCAACTCTTATCATGGCATTTTCATCACCAAATAAACTTTCTGCCAACGCTTTGGATAACTCCGTTTTTCCCACACCTGTTGGTCCTAAAAATAGGAACGAACCAATTGGTCTTTTGGGATCTTTTAAGCCAACTCTTCCTCTACGAATTGCTTTGGCTACTGCTTCGACTGCTTCATTTTGACCGATTACCCTTTCATGTAGATTTTTTTCCAGATTTTTTAGTCTGACATTTTCATCTTCTGTTATCTTACTAGCTGGTATTCCTGTCCAATTGCTAATAACCTCTGCTATGTTCTCTTCTGCTATATCAGTAACTTGTTTGGTATTTTTGTTTTTCCATTTCTTTTGTTCTTTTTCATATTTTTCTTTCAATTCTTTTTCTTTGTCTCTCAATGTTGCTGCCTTTTCAAATTTTTGCGTTCTAACAGCTTCTTCTTTATCCTTTTTCGCCTCTTCTATTTTTTCTTCTAATTCCTTTAAACTGTCTGGTTCTGTAAATGTCTTTAGTTTTGCTTTCGATGCTGCCTCATCAATTAAATCAATCGCTTTGTCTGGCAAAAATCTATCATTGATATAACGAACTGACATTGTCACTGCTGCCTCAATGGCTTCATCTGTAATTTTTACGCCATGATGTGCTTCATATTTATCTCGAATTCCTTTTAATATTTGAATACTATCTTTTTCACTTGGTTCATTGACATTAACAGGGCTAAATCTTCTTTCTAAAGCGGCATCTTTTTCAATATATTTTCGATATTCATTTAAAGTAGTTGCTCCCACTAATTGAATTTCTCCTCTGGCAAGCATAGGCTTTAAGATATTCGCAGCATCAATGGCTCCTTCTGCTGCCCCTGCTCCCACAATGGTATGCATTTCATCAATAAATAAAATAACATCTCCTGCTTTTTTGACTTCTGCTAAAGCTTTTTTAATCCTTTCCTCAAAATCACCTCTATATTTTGCTCCTGCTACCATACCAGAAATGTCCATACTTACCACTCTTTTATCTTTTAGGATCTCTGGGACATCGCCTGCTACTATTTTTTGAGCTAATCCTTCTACCACTGCTGTTTTACCAACACCTGGTTCACCAATTAAGCAAGGATTATTTTTGGTTCTTCTGGATAAAATCTGAATCACTCTTTCAATCTCTTCTTTTCTTCCTATAATAGGATCTAACTTTCCTTCTGTTGCTTTTTTGGTTAAATCTTCTCCAAATTGATTTAAAGTAGTGGTTTGGTTATAGCTTCCTGTTTTTCTTTCTGTATTTGCATCTCTTTCTTCTCCTTGTAAATCCTCTCCTTCATTAATGACTTTGACAATTTCATTGTATAACCTTGGAATGTTGACATTTAATTCTAATAAGATTCTAGCTGCGATACAATCTCCTTCTCTTAAAATGCCAATTAATAAATGTTCTGTTCCAATGTAATTATAACCTAATTTTCTTGCTTCGATAAAAGCATTTTCAATGACTCTCTTGGTTCTTGGCGTAAAACCTAATGTTTCGGTAATTGGTTCCTCTTGTCCAATTAATTCTACAATTTTATCGATTACCTCATCTGGTGTTACCTCTTGGTTTCCTAACACTTTAGAAGCCACTCCACTTCCTTCTTTTGTTAAGCCATAAAGAATATGTTCTGTTCCAATATAATTATGACCTAATTCTATGGCTACTTCATTTGCTAATTCGATTGCCTTTTGAGCTCTATTGGTAAATTTATATGTCATTTTAAAATCACTCCTTTACTTTTTATAAAAAATTTGACTTTTGGTGTCAATTGTTGTATAATAGTTACATAGCGTTTTGCTATGTATTCATAACACTGGAAGGCACATACCTTCCACCCCACAAATGGCATTAGAGGATTTGGTTTTTAAATCCTATTATCACACAATAGTACCCTTCATTGCTATAATTTAAACCACCAATATGTGATAAGTTGCCCTTTGTGGGGCTTTTTTATATGATAGAAAATTGCTTTGCAATTTTCGTAAGCGAACTTCTAACACATTATGAAGTTGTAACAGCTCACTATGGTTCTTCCTTCAAAATCTGCTGAACCACCTCTGCTCTCTTAATATCTCGTTCAATTGGTTCATACTGTTCACCCACAAACTTCTGCAAATTAGCAGGCTTTGTATACAAGTACAACTTTTGTACCTTTAAATCCGTCAATTCCTTTAAAATCCCCAAATCCGTACCTAACTTAATATGAGATAACAATGTTCTTGTCTCCTCTGAAGAAATTTTTTTACAATTACTCAAAATTCCATAACTTCGATAAATCAAATCCTCTAAAGCAATATCATCCTTTGCCAAAATTTTTCTTGCTTGTCTTTCTTGTTTAATAATTTTTTCCACAATCACATTTAAATTTTGTACAATTTCTTTTTCTGTAATTCCTAAAGTCTGTTTATTAGAAATTTGATACATATCCCCTGTACTCTCTGTATTTTCACCATATACGCCTCTAATATTAATACCAAAACTATTAATCGCTTCTAGCACTTTTTTCGTATTCTTTGTTTGCGAAAGAGCTGGTAAATGTACCATAACAGAAGCCCTTAAACCAGTTCCTACATTGTTCGGGCATGCTGTCAAATAGCCATACTTCTTACTAATGGCATATCCAAATGTCTCTCCTATTTTCTCATCAACTTCAATCGCTAAATTCAAAGTATTCTCCAAATCCATTCCACAACTAAATACCTGTATTTCCAAATGATCTTCATTTCCTACCATAATACAAATATTTTCTTCATCATTAATTAAAATACTACCTGTCTCATTTTTCTTTAAAACAAAATCTGGACTAATCAAATTTTTTTCCACTAAACTCATTTTCGTAATATCGTCCATATCTTGTAATCGAAAGAACTTTAAGCCATACCCCATGTTGTACAAACCTTCTTTTATTTTATTTTGTAAAGCTTGTATATCTTCTTTTTTCGTTAGCGTAAACTTAAGATCATGCAGATTTCTAGCAAATCTAATTCTAGTACTTTTCGCCACATCTGAATTCTCATTACTTTGCAAATACCAATTCATAGTGATTCCTCCTTTATTGCCAACAGGGACGATCCTTTTTGGCAATTTTTTAATCTTCCTTTTCTATCTTTTTAATCGCATCCCTTATTTTGGCTGCCTCTTCATATTTTTCTTCCTTAATTGCTTGTTTTAACTGTTCTTGCAATTTTTCTAACTGATTGCCTTTTCTATTTTCTCTTGGCTGATTTCCTTTTTCCGTTTTAGGAGTAGATTGATTTGCTATTTTCTCATCAATTTTGCTATCAATTACTTTTCCAACTCTCCCTACATGACGATTGGCTCCTTGTATTCTTTTAATAATTGGATCCAGTCTTTCCTCAAAAACATCATAGCAGTTACCACATCCTAATTTTCCAGTATTTGCTATATCTTCAAAAGTGGAACCGCAATTGTTGCATTTTAATGCTTTTATCTCATTGAACAATGGCATGAATTCTGGTGTTGCAAAATCTTCCAAAAAGTCTCCAAAAAAACTAGAAAAGTCAATTGGCATACTAAAATCCATATGATTAATCCCCAACTTTTTACTACATTCTTCACATAGATTTAATTCCTTCCTTCTTCCGTTTATATTTTCTGAATATCTCACATTGGCTTCTCTTTTTCCACAATTATCACATAACATTTTAATTCCTCCTTTTTTTCCTTTCCATTAATGTTTACCTTCTCACTTTGTTCGATTGCATAAGTTATCTGTAACTCTCTTCGCTCGAACAGCTAACTTAAATTTAGTAGCATATTTTTGAAAATCCTTGCTCTTACTTGATCTTTTGTATCTTTATCTAATTGCAAAACATTATCACTCGTTGCTACTTTTAATAATTTCGCCTCTTTTGCTTCTAAGATGTCATATGTTAGAAAGTCACTAATTAATATGTCTACTTCATTTGATGTTATTTCACTTCCTATATTATTTATAATATGCATGATATAGTCAGATTTTGTGTTGTTTACTTTTTTAATGGTAATATGACCTCCACCACCTCTTCTACTTTCTACATAGTACCCTTGCGATGGCTTAAATCGAGTTGCTATTACATAGTTGATTTGCGATGGTACACATTTGAATTGTTCGGCTAGTTCATTTCTTTGTATTTCGATGCTATCTTCTTCCTCAAATAATTCCTTGATAAATTCTTCTATGATATCTGACATTCTCACTTTTCTCATCTCCTATCTTTTTTAGTTTTATTCTATTTATAAATTTGAAATTGACTTTGACTTTCTTTGACTTATAATGTAATTATACACCTTTTGCTTTCTTTTTCAAGACCTTTTTTTGACTTTCTTTGACCTTTTTCTTTCTTCTTATTTTGTTTTCATCTTCTTTTCTTATCTTTTCTTTGTTTTTCGTTATTTTTTGTGATTTTTTTCTTTGGTTATATCCTGTAATTCTTCTACCTTCTCTTTTTGTTCTGGCAAAGACACCCAAGCAAAATAAGAAGATATAAATTCTCCATATTTAGTAGCGTCTTCCCCTACTTCTGCAATACCATATTCTACTTGTTGCTCTTTTTCTTGTTTTTTTATTTTATCTTCCATAAAAATCCTCTCTTTCCTAGTTTTAAATTCTATGTATAACACAAAATTCTATTTCTTTTATTGTTATGTGCATTTTTTTTAGTTTTATTCATTTTTTGGAAAGTGTAACTACTTAGAGGTTAGGCAATTCAAACCAAAGGAATATAGCAATAAAAATTTAAGGAATGAGCGAATGTAGGAACTTTGAGCTAGAAATTTTTAAGTGAATTTTATGGAAAGAGTTCACGTGTGTCGTGGAAGGGTGCCATAAAAAGCACTTTAAAATTTCTGCGAAAAGTGAACGACCCGAGCGATTGACGCAAATTTCTTATTGCTATATTCCTTTCTATAATTTAATATCTCAAAATAGTTTTTAGAAAGTTATAAAATTAACATAAAAGTATTTCCTTTTTTACCAATTCATGCTATAATAGTAACAGTTAATTTCAAAGGAGGAATTTTTCATGTGGCAAATCTGGTTAATCCTTTCAGGTATTTGTTTAATCATTGAAATCATGACAGCAGGATTTCTAATATTCTGGTTTGCAATTGGAGCTTTACTAGCTATGGTTGTTAGTCTTTTCACTGATAATATCATTCTTCAAACTTCTGTATTTGTCCTATCATCGACCATTTTAATTTTTGCAACCAAACCATTTGTCAAAAAATTTGCCAACAATAAAAATGCCATTCAAACCAATGTCTATTCAACCGTTGGAAAAACAGGAATCGTAACAAAAGACATTGATTCCATTCAAGCACTTGGTCAAATAAAAGTTGGCGGAGAAGTCTGGTCAGCAATTGGATTAGATGATATCAACATTCCTCAAGGTACAGAAGTAGAAATTAAAGAAATAAAAGGTGTAAAAGCAATTGTTGCACCCATTAAAAAATAACCAAAGATGACTATTTTATATAAAATGAATAAGGAGGAAAAAACTATGTGGTTTTTATTAGTTTTACTTGTTATTATTCTAGTAATAGCATTTATGTCAATCAAAATTGTCAAACAATCTGAGGTGTACATTATTGAAAGATTAGGTAAATTTTACAAAGTAGCAGATGCAGGTCTTACTATCATTATTCCATTTTTTGATCATGTAAGAAGTGTCGTTAGCCTAAAACAACAAACAATGGATATTCCACCTCAAGGCGTTATTACAAAAGATAATGTTACCATTACAATAGATACCGTTGTATTCTATCAAATAACAGATCCTGCCAAAGCAGTATATGAAATTCAAAGTTTAAAGAAAGGTATTGAATACTTAGCTATTACCACCATTCGTGACATTATTGGTAAAATGGACTTGGATGAAACCTTTAGTTCAAGAGATGGCATTAATAACCAATTAAGAGTTGTTTTAGATGAAGCAACAGATAGATGGGGCTGTAAAATCGACCGAGTAGAAATCAAAGATATTACACCACCTGCTGATATTAGAGATGCCATGGAAAAAGAAATGAATGCAGAAAGAAATAAAAGAGCTTTAATTCTAGAATCAGAAGCACAAAGACAATCAGCCATTACCATTGCCGAGGGTAAAAAGCAAGCTGCTATCTTAGAAGCAGAAGCTGACAAAGAAGCACGAATTAGAAGAGCTGCCGGTGAAGCACAAGCCATTAAAGAAGTAGCTGATGCAAAGGCAAAAGAAATCCAAATGGTATATGATGCTATGAAAAAAGCAGATCCAAATGACACCCTAGTTCAATTAAAATCTTTAGAAGCTTTAGAAGAAGTTGCTAAGGGAGATGCTAATAAAGTATTTATTCCTTTTGAAGCAACTAATGCTTTAAGTTCCTTAGGTGCTATGAAAGAAATTGTAACAGATAACAAAAAATGAGACAAGAGGGACAGGTCTCATTTGTCTCATAAAATAAGTCAAAAAATGTCAAGTAAATAGTGAAATATTATACTTGGCATTTTTTTATAGGACTTTATACCTGTCCCCATTGTCTCATATGAATTGTCTTGGAACCCTAGCAGAAATCGTGCTAATAATTTCATAATTAATCGTATT
Source organism: uncultured Clostridium sp. (assembly GCA_947567695.1). Classification (GTDB taxonomy): domain Bacteria; phylum Bacillota; class Clostridia; order TANB77; family CAG-508; genus CAG-269. Next base: position 43,674 of record CANONT010000001.1, on the reverse strand, counting down.
ACATCTATCAGCTATTTCATCTAAACTAATTAAGTCATTATCCCAAATCCACACATCATCTCCCACTTCTACTTCGCCCAAATTGGTTACATCTGCCATAAAGCTATCCATACAAACTTTACCAACAATAGGAACCTTGTGTCCACGAATAACCACATACCAATTGTTAGATAATGTTCGGCGAAAACCATCTGCATATCCAATTGGGATCGTGGCTATCTTGCTTTCTTTTTCAGTCGTAAAGCTTCTCCCATAACTAATGCTAGTCCCCTCTTTTACGGTTTTTAAAAAAGTTATCTTTGATTTTAATTTTGCCACTGGTTTTAATGCTATCTTTTTTTGTATTCCTTCTCCTGATTCATAGCCATACAAAATCATACCAGGTCTAATTAAATTGTATGGTACGTTTGGCTGATTGATAATTGCATTAGAAGCAGATGTATGAATATATTTAATCTCTTTTACTTGTTCTGTTATGATTTGTACTGCTTTTTCGAAAATTTCTAATTGTTGTTTGGTATATTGGGAATCACTGTCTGGTGACGACAAATGGGTGTAAATTCCTTCTATTCTTATGTTGTCTGTTCTCTGTATTCCTTCTAAAAAATTTGGTAGCTGTTCCAGTGATAGCCCAGTTCTTCCCATTCCTGTTTCTATCTCAAGATGAACTCTTATTGGTTTATCTTGTTTTTGTACTTCTTTTAGAAAATAGTCTGATGACAACCCAATTACTAAGTCATTTTTTATGATTTTATCTATTTCACTAATGGCTGGTTGATTTAAGATAAAAATATCTTTTTTATAGCCAATACTTCTTATTTGGGCTCCTTCATCTACTGTTGCTAAGCCTACTATTTCAAATTCATCGATAACGTCTAGTCTTGTATTTAAATAGGTTCCATACGCATTAGCTTTGATAATTGGCATAATGGTGGTATTAGGAGCTATTTTTTTTCTAATTTGTTCTATGTTATACTTAAAATTGTCAATGTTAATTTCCATTACTGTTGGTCTTGTGATTTCGTTTTGATTCATTTTCAATTACCCCTTATCTGTGAATTTCAATTCTCTTAAATTCTAGTTATCAGTTTTTGCTTATTCTATTCAATACACTATAATTCATATTCTTTTATCTCTGCATTTTCTAGTCCCAGCTGCAAAAGTTTACCATCTTCTGGAATGCCATCAAAATACGCATGAAATGCCCTAGAAATTCCCTTGTGGGCAACGACTAATACGCTATTATAATCCTTGCTTTTCAATTCATTTAGAAAATCATTGACTCTTTCAAATAAATTCTGAACGGTTTCTTCTGTCCCATATCTAATATGGGTAGGATAACTCCAGTAGATTTCACGATTGGTACATTCAATTGGTTTTCCTTCAAGGTTTCCATGTTTTCTTTCTTCTAATCTGTTATCAACTATAATTTCCTTATTTTTTGAATTTATGATGTCTGCTGTGTGTCTAGCTCTTAATAATGGCGAACAATAAATAATATCAAATTCCATTTTTTTAATTTTTTCCTTAAGTTCTTCTGCCTGTTGTATTCCTTTTTGGTTGATGTCCTCTCCTCTAAAGTTATACAAATTACTTATATTCGTATCAGTTTGTCCATGTCTTACTAAATATACTTTCATCTTTTGCCTCCTTACCCATTTTCAATAATTTCAACTAAATTCATATTAAACATAAAATAAACCCTCCTATAAATTTTTCTAAATTAAATCATTTAACTTGGTATCTCTATGTGTTTTAGCATTAAAGGCTGGTTGCATAATTTCTATCATTTTAAATTTTCCTGCAAAAGCATACTCTGTATTAACTGGAATTTCTATTATATCTCCTTTTCCCATATTAAATCTCTTTCCACTAATAGATGCAATTCCTTCTCCTTCTAATATATAAAATAAATGTATACTTTCCGTCTCTAATTGATAATATTCATGTCCTTTAAACATATTGATATAATCCATTTCAATTTCTGGATTCTTGCTATTTAGAATATATCCTTCAAAAAAATCCTTATTCTTAAAACTTGGCTCACTCGGCAATTTTTTTAAGTAGTTCGTCATCTTCTGTTCTCCTTCCTATTTCTCCCATATTTTTCTAATAAAATTCAATGATATGGTAGATAACGTAAAACCAATAACTGGCACTAAAGAACTTAAAAATATATTATTGATTTTATTGATTAAATACGAATATATAATGACTACAATATAAGTTAATACACAGATACATATTTTTCTCGTTCCACTTGTTTCCCATTTTTTGTCTAATTCTACCTTCTGATTTCTTTGCTTAATTTGTTCAATTTCTTTTTCTAAATCTTTAATTTCCATTTTTTTCTCTCCTATCTTAATTCTTTGAAGATTATCTATCAAATCTCCATTTTTCAATTTTCCTTTATTTTTTAGCAATATATAACGTTGCTGGACTTGGTATATCATCTATCCTTTTTATCTCTTTAAATTTATTTTGAACCATTAAATCTTGTATTTCACTATGTGTATATACCCTTCCATTATTAGAATTCATCAGCATTTCAACTGCAAACTGTACAGAAAATTCTGGACTGATTTTATCTTCATTTAAAAAGAAACTTGTTAAAAATAATCTTCCTTCTGGATTTAGTACACTATAAATATTCTTTAACAATTTATTTAAATTTTCTTTTGACTCTTGATGAACCACTGCAAACAAAAATACATCATCCTGTTTTTCTCTTGGAAATCTCTCATTATAATTACATTCTTCGGATATAATTTGTGCTTCCAATTTCTCTTTTTCTATTTTCTTATTTTGAAGCTTTACCATTTGGGGTAAATCAATCATTTTTCCTGTAACAGTTTTATATTTTTTCGCCACTGTTATTAAATAAGTTCCTGCCCCTGCTCCCACGTCTAATATTTTGTGATTTTCAAAATCATAAGTATTAGCAATAAATTCCGCTTGTGGTATAGCATTTGCTTCCATTCCTCGCATAAAACTTTCTGCCTCTTTTTCTGTTAATTCTTTAAACTGTTTAGTCGCAAATTCTTTGTCTTTTACTGCTTCTGCTAAATTTTGATATTTTGCCATAATTGTTTGTGCAAAGTTAATATAGCCTAGTTGATTGTATTCTGAATTTTTGTTTAAAACTTTATCGTATTCATCTAAATAATATCCTTTTTTATTCTTGCTTATTATTTTATAACTGGTTAAGGCATTCAAAATTGGTTCTAATCTACTTGCTTCTAATGTTAAGTCTTTTGCTATTTGTAATAAATCTTTACTTTGGTCACTTAAACAGTCCCATATGCCTATCTCATTTGCTGAAATAATTAAATAAGTTAATTTATAACTATTTATCATTTCTTTTAATTTTCTAGTCTGTTCTTCTACTTCCATACCTTCTCCTCTACTAAATTTTAATCAATATAATACTAATAATAATCAAAATAGCTGAAATAATTTTTCTTAATAAATTATCTTTTTCCTTTAAAAACAAATAGCCTACCATAACATTTAGCATGACTGACAAGGCACATAAGGGAGCAACAATCGTTACATTTCCCAATTGATATGCTTTTAACGATGTAATAATAGTTAATGGAGAAGTTATCGCCGTCACTAATATTGCTTTTCCATTTCCATTTACAAACTCGTTTTTTATTTCGGATAGTTTAATTCTTTCAAAAATCATTATCAAGATAGCTGGTATTGTTAAAGTTATTGAAGCATACATTAATAAATTGAAATGTTCTGATATATTAACATCCAAAAATAAAGCAACTGTATATATTAAATTTGCTATGATCCCTAATAATACATATTTATTAAATTCCAATTTTCCTTTTTTATAAAAAACCAATATATTACTAACTATGATTAACATAGCACCAATAAACTTTGCTAAAATGAATTCTTCTTTAAAAAAGATTAATCCCACAAATATCATAAAAGTAGTAGATAGTTGCTGAAGTATGTTAAAAGTAGAAGCTTCTATTCCACTTAATACTTTCGTATCTAATCGATCTTTTATGGTATAACAAATGATAGAAATTCCAAGTATGATATAAATTCTAATATCTGTTGGAAATGTAATTTCAAAAAATGGACATAGAACTAATGCTGTTAAACCTCCTATCATGTCTAACAATACTGTCAAAGCTCCTGTTTTTTGTATTTTCTTTGTGGCCATTTTATAAAATTGTATAAAAACTGTTTTTACTATTAAATATAAGATTACATATAATAACCAGTTATTTAATAATTCCATTACTTTCTTCCTCTTTTACTAAATTTTATTTCATCTGCTCCAATACGGGAAACTCTTTTCTGTGTTCTCTTTGTTCCTCTAAATTAAGTTCCGTTGTAATAATACCTTCGTCCATTTCGATATTGGATATTATTTTTCCATCATAAGAAAACACCTGCGTATTACCGCAATTTCCTTCTCCTGTTTGATTACAAGCACAAAAATACACTTGATTTTCAATTGCTCTAGCTCTTGTTAATACATTCCAAGCAATTTGTCCTGTTGCTTTTCTAAAATGAGATGGTAAAAATATGACTTCTGCTCCTTCTCTTATCAGTTCTCTAAAATATTCAGGATATCTTAAATCAAAACAAATCCCTACTCCCATTTTTACACCATCTAATTCAAATAATCCATTTATCTTTCCGTGGAATTGTCCTTTGCCTTTCATCTACCACCAAATTTTCTTTATTTACTTGATACATATATTTTTTATCATATCTATGAACGATATTTCCTTCTCTATTGATAACAAAGCATGTATTGGTTGTTTTATTGGAATTTTCATCTAATAAATTAACACTTCCCAGTATAAGATTTACGTTATTCTCTTTAGCAAAATTTTGGTATTTCTCTATATCTTTCAGGGTACAACATCTTTTCTCATATTCTTTTCCCCAATAGACAAATGATTCTGATAAGCAAATAATATCTGTTTTTGCTAGCACTGCTTGTTTCATAAAATGGAATGCTTTTTGCTCATTTTCCTCTCTTGTTTTAGTAGAATCCATTTGAACTAATGTAACTTTCATTTTTTACCTTCTTTCTCTATTTTCTATTAATCGTTATTTCGCTAACTTCTATATTTTTCGGCAAATTCAAGATATACAGCATTAAGTCAGCAATATCTTTTGGATTCATCCATTCTTCTGGATTTTCTATTTTTTTACCTGTAGACTTTTCATGTAATCTTGTGTTCATACCGCCAACATTTAGTTCAATGACACGACTTTTATATTTCTTTAATTCTAATTGTAAATTGTAACTTGTTCCTCTTAAAGCCCATTTAGATGTTGTATAAGCAAATTGATCTGGATATCCTTGTTTGGTTCCGCTTGTTGAACCAACATTGATGATATCTGCTTCATTTTCCTTGATTAAACCAATTAATTGTGAGGTCATGAACATAGGAGCCATACTATTTATTTTCATGACATTATCTAAACAATCATAAGTAATTTCCTCTAATTTCTGAACTCCTAGCACTCCTGCACAATGAATCAATGCATCAAATTTTTTATATCTTTCTTTTATCGTATTACATGCATTGGTTATCGATTTTTCATCTGCTAAATCTACTTTAATCCATTCACATTCATAATCTGGTCTGGTTCTACAAAGAGCTACTATTTTTATATTACTTTTTAAGCATATTTGTGCAAATTTTTTTCCTAGTCCATCACTTGCTCCTGTTAATATTATCGTTTTCATTTGATTTCCCACCATTTATCTTTTATTTTTTCAAGTATATCATAATTGTATTGATATTACAATAAACGATACATAAATAATGTAAACTATGATGCACGCAAAAGAAGCACTCCCTATAGAGTGCCCCTTTGCTAAGAAAAGATTAACCTCTTTTCAAGGAAGTTAATCATCTTTTGGAAAATGCTTTCCCTTAAATAATTCCATTTGTTCCTTATGCTTTTGGTGCTTCCGATCAAACTCTTTTTCTTTTTGATCGAAATGTCTCATAATGAATTTCGTAACCTTAACAAAAATTACTATAGAAGCAATTATGATCACTAATCCTATTATTCCTATCACTGGGATAAGTGAAATTCCTAAGTCTAGCAATTTACTCACTTTCTCCCAAACGTCATCTGGAACGTTCATGTCATTAACCTCCTTTCTGTTAAGATAGTACAATTATATGTCATATGGAAAAATTTTACAATTATTTCTATACAAAAATCGGTTTTTTCTATTCAAAAAATGCCAAATACAAAAGTGATAAAACAACTCTTGTATTTGACATTTTTCGACCGAATTTTTGAGACAAATGAAACCTGTCCCCCTTGTCTCATTTTATTTCATAGCTAGCTAACGTAAACCTAATCCATAATGTTACATTCGCACTTTGTGTTCATATAACCTAACGGCTTAAGGCTTCTTCAACAGCTACAGCAACAGCAACTGATGCACCAACCATTGGGTTATTACCCATTCCAATTAGTCCCATCATTTCAACGTGTGCTGGTACAGATGATGAACCCGCAAATTGTGCATCTGAGTGCATTCTTCCCATGGTATCTGTCATTCCATAAGAAGCTGGTCCAGCTGCCATGTTGTCTGGGTGAAGTGTTCTTCCTGTTCCCCCACCTGATGCAACTGAGAAGTATTTTCTATTTTCGGCTAATCTTTCTTTTTTGTATGTACCTGCAACTGGATGTTGAAATCTTGTTGGGTTTGTTGAGTTTCCTGTGATTGAAACATCAACATCTTCCATCCACATAATCGCTACACCTTCTCTAACATCATTTGCTCCATAACATCTAACTTTGCTTCTTTCTCCATCAGAATATGCAATTTCTTCCACAACTTTTACTTTTCCTGTGAAGAAATCAAAATCTGTTTTTACATAAGTAAATCCATTAATTCTTGAAATCACTTGTGCTGCATCTTTTCCAAGTCCATTTAAAATAACTCTTAATGGTTCTTTTCTAACTTTATTTGCTGATTTTGCAATTCCAATTGCTCCTTCTGCTGCTGCAAAAGACTCATGTCCTGCTAAAAAAGCAAAACATTTGGTATCTTCTGATAATAGCATAGAAGCCAAGTTTCCATGTCCTAACCCAACTTTTCTGTCATCTGCAACAGATCCTGGTATACAAAATGCTTGTAATCCTTCTCCAATTGCTTTTGCTGCATCTGCTGCTTTCGTGCATCCCTTTTTGATTGCAATTGCTGCCCCTAAAGTATACGCCCAAGCCGCATTTTCAAAACAAATTGGTTGTACTCCTTTTACAATTTCATAAGGATTAAATCCTTTTTCTTTGCATATCTCTAATGCATTTTCAAAATCTTTGATTCCGTATTTTTCCATGACTGGTTTGATTTGGTCGATTCTTCTTTCATAACTTTCAAATGTTACTGCCATTTCTATTCCTCCTTATTTTATATATTCTAGCAAATTTAGGATTCGCCTTTTAATATTCTATTATCAAAATTTTTTATAAAGTTCTCTAGTTCTTCTATATATTCTTCTTTAATTCGTGTATAAATTTCTTCTGCCACATCTTCTTTATAAGTATGCGTTATCAAGTTTCTATTTTTCAACATGGACATATAGATGGAACCGTTATCAATGATGTTATATTGAAAAGCCGTTCTAATAACATTTCCTGGTCCTAGTTCATCCAACATTTCTAATTGTTGCATATATTTTTGCAATATTTTCCACAAAAGTTCAAATGTATATTGATAGGCATTAATAATAGCACTTCTGTCTTTTTCGCTTCCATTATCAGTTTCTACAAATTCTTTTAGTTTTAAATATGCTTTTTTGAAGGTTTTATAACTTTCCACTATATTATTTGGCATAAAATTCAACTCCTTCTCTTACTATATTGTCTCTTATTGTATCCTCTGGATTTATGCTATTAAAATTAATTAAATCTATTTTATAGGGTAAATATAAATCATCTATGTCAAAAAATATCTTTGTATTAATAGAAGATGTTAAATTTTCGCCAAATAAAGCAATATCTATATCAGATGCTTTTCGATAATCCCCTCTTGCTCGTGAACCAAATATCCTTGCTCTTTCCACTTCTTTATATCTTTTTAAAATATTTACTATGTCTTCTATCACTTTTTCATCTAACCCAAATTTCACTTTATTTTCCCCCATATATTTGTACATCAAAAAAATTTTTATGAAGTTTGCTGATTTTAATTAGTTTTCCCTTGGGTCAATCTTTTTCACAGCCTCATCAAACCTTCCATACGTACCAGAAGCCTTTTCAATCGCTTCCGTTGGTTCCATGCCAGCCTTAATATAATCCATCATTTTACCTAAATGAACATATTTATACCCAATAATTTGGTCATTTTGATCTAAACCAATTTCAACTATGTATCCTTCTGCCAAATTCAAATATCTAGGACCTTTTAAAGAACTTGAATAAATCGTACCCACTTGACTCGTATGTCCTTTTCCTAAATCCTCTAGCCCTGCTCCTACTGGAAGACCTCCTTCAGAAAAAGCTGTTTGTGTTCTACCATATACAATTTGTAAGAACAACTCTCTCATAGCAGTATTAATAGCATCACATACTAAATCTGTATTTAAAGCTTCTAATAAAGTTTTTCCTGTCAAAATTTCTCCTGCCATAGCAGCTGAGTGTGTCATTCCTGAACATCCAATTGTTTCAATTAATGCTTCTTGAATAATTCCTTCTTTTACATTTAAAGTTAATTTACATGCTCCTTGTTGAGGTGCACACCATCCAATACCATGTGTCAAACCTGAAATATCTTTAATTTCTTTTGCTTTTACCCATTTTCCCTCTTCTGGAATCGGTGCTGGTCCATGGTCTACTCCTTTTGCTACACAGCACATTTCTTCTAACTCTTTTGCATAAATCATTTTAATTGCTCCTTTCATTTCTACATTTATTTTACAATTTTATATACGTTTTTCTCTTTTATTCAATGTTAATATATATTATTTTGTAACACCGCGTAAGCGACCAGCTACTGCATACTGCCACTGTAACAAGCAAAGCTTTAACAGTGGACAGCAAAACAAGCATATGCCAGTGCGATTGGAGCAACCTACACAGACTTTCATTTAATAGGTTGCGACACACAAGGTGTAAAAAATAATATATATTAACATCAAATAATTAAACAAACATACATAAAAAATTAATAACACTATGGATCTTTCATTTTCTCTATTTCTTCTTTTGATAATAAAAGCTGATTTTTCAATTTTTTCTCTGTCGTTTCCACAACTTCCTCTACATCTGGAGTACTAGCATTTTCATTGCTATAAGCAATCACATTTTCAATATCACGAATATAAATACCAGAATCATAATGTTCTTTTCGAGCCAATGTTCTTGCTCCCAAATGATAACGCTTTAAAATATCTTTATCCTCTTTGCTAATTTGTTCCTCACCAATACCCAGATTCTCATAACGCCAAATAACATGTCTTTCATAACTAGAAAAATCGCTATGATTTAAATCCGTATAATCATACTCCACTTTAAACCTTAAACTTTGAATCGACATGGTTAAATTAGTCCAAATATCTTGTGTTTCCGACTTTTGGAACTCTTGTCTCAAGTCTTTGATTTTACCATATAATATTTGAACCAATCTTAAATATTGATTTTCATCTAAATTAAATTTAGTTGGTATTTCATATACATTAACTGGTTTCTTTTTAAAGATACCTTTTGGAATGTAATAAAAGAATAATTCTCCTGTCTTTCCTTCTCTGTCTGGTTCATCAAGGACAGAACTATATAGATATAATTTTTCCCATTTTTCTGGTATCATATAAAATAACTTTCGTTGTATATCCTCATATATTTCCTTTACTTTTTTTGTATGATTCAACATATCCCTTTTATCCTTTTACCTATTATCCTCTATCTAATAAACTATTTCCTGTCATTTCCTCTGGTTTCTCAAGATTCATTAAATCTAGCATAGTTGGTGCCAAATCAGCTAATTTTCCATCTGCTTTTAGCTTTAACGTTTCATCTGGTGTCACTAATACAAGTGGTACTGGATTGGTTGTATGAGCTGTATGTGGTTCTCCTGTGCTATAATCTATCATTTGTTCCGCATTACCATGATCTGCTGTGATTAGCATATTCCCTTGTTTTTCTTCTACTAGCTCTACTACTCTTCCGACACATTCATCTACTGCTTCTACTGCTTTCATAGCTGCTTCTAAGCTTCCTGTATGTCCCACCATATCCGTATTGGCATAATTTAATATAATGCAATCATATTTGTTACTTTTGATCGCCCCTATCACTTTTTCTGTTACTTCATAGGCACTCATTTCTGGTTTTAAATCATAAGTTTCAACTTTTGGAGATGGTACCAATATTCTATCTTCTCCTTCATATTGCTTTTCTTCTCCTCCATTAAAGAAGAAAGTTACATGAGCATATTTTTCCGTTTCTGCAATACGTAATTGTGTATATCCTTTTTGACTTATATATTCCCCAAAGGTATTTTGCAAACTTTCTTTTTCAAAAGCGATGTGTACATTTGGCATAGACTCATCATAATTGGTAAAACATACATAATATAAATCTAAACCTTTTTTATTTTCAAAACCTTCAAAGTTTGGATCTACTATAGCTCTTGTAATTTCTCTGGCTCGATCTGGTCTAAAGTTAAAGAAAATAACAGAATCATGTTTTCCAATGGTTGCCACTGGTTCTTCTCCATTGCAAATTAAAGTTGGTTCTACAAATTCGTCAAATACTTCTTTTTGATAAGAATCCTCGATCGCTTTTACTGCATTTCCTGCTTTATTTCCTTCTCCTTCTACTAAAGCATCATAACACTTTTTTACTCTTTCCCATCTTTTATCACGATCCATAGCATAAAATCTTCCTGCTATACTAGCGATCTTTCCGATTTCTTTTTCTGCCATCTTATCTTGTAATTCAATAATATAGCTTTCTGCTGAGGCTGGTGGCGTATCTCTTCCATCTAAGAAACAATGTACATATACATCTTCAAAATCTCTTCTTTTTGCCATTTCTAACAAGCCATATAAATGTCTATTATGGCTATGAACACCGCCATCTGATAACAATCCTAAAATATGCAATTTAGAATTGTACTTTTTGCAATTTTCAATGGCAACTATAAATTCTGGATTGGTAAAAAAATCACCATCTTCGATTGATTTTGTAATTCTTGTTAATTCTTGGTATACAATTCTACCTGCTCCAATATTGGTGTGTCCAACTTCAGAATTCCCCATTTGTCCTTCTGGTAATCCCACTGCTAGACCACTTGTATGAATCTCTGTATGGCTATATTTTTTCATTAGTTTATCTATATTAGGTGTTTCAGCTAATTTGATGGCGTTTCCATCTTCTTTGGCATTATCTCCAAAACCATCTAATATCATTAGCATTGTTAATTTGTCTTTCATTTTCTACCTTCCTTTTCTTTTTGAAGATGATTTTGGGGACAGAGGAAAAAATCATCTTCAAAACTTTTCTGTTTGTTTTTATTCTTTTATTTCAGGAAAAATCATCTTCTTAAAATTTAAATTTGAAAAACAATAGTTATTTGGCTAGACAAACGAGTTTTTAATTTATGAGACGTGCGCGGGCACGTTGATTAAATTAAAAATGATGTTTAACAACGCCAAATGGCAATTATTTTTCAAATTCAACTATTTTACTAAATTCCTCTGCCTTAAGACTTGCCCCTCCAACTAGACCTCCATCTATATCAGACATTTCAAATAGTTCTTTTGCATTTGTGCTTTTTACACTTCCGCCATACTGTATTATAACCTCATCTGCTACCATTTGTCCATAGATTTCGACAATTTTATTTCTAATTGCTTTAATACTGTTATTAGCATCTTCCTTAGTTGCTGTTTTTCCTGTTCCAATTGCCCAAATTGGTTCATAGGCTATAATGGTATTTTTGACTTGCTCTTCTGTTAGCCCCTCTAGTGCTAGTTCGGTTTGTTTCGTTATGATTTCTTCTGTTTTTCCTGCTTCTCTTTGTTCTAATGTTTCTCCTACACACACAATTGGTTTTAAACCATATTGAAAAGCTGCTTTTATTTTTTTATTGACCGTTTCATCTGTTTCATTAAAATATTGCCTTCTCTCGGAATGCCCTATAATAACATATTCTACATTAATAGATTTTAGCATTTTTCCAGATACTTCTCCTGTGTAAGCTCCACTTTCTTCAAAGTGCATGTTTTGTGCTCCAATTTTGATATTCGTATTTTGTGCTGTTAATAAAGCATAAAATAAATCTGTGTATGGCACACATAAAATCACCTCATTTTTAGTATCTTTTACTAATGGTGCTAATTCCTCAATAAAACTGATTGCTTCATTTGGAAGCATGTTCATTTTCCAATTTCCTGCGATTATTTTTTTTCTCATAACTTTCTCTCCTTTATATATTTTTCTTTAAATAATGAATCACATCTTGAATATATTCTTCTCTCCAAAATAGATAGTCTTCATCTTTGTTTTCTACTATCTGTTCCAACTCTTGAATGGTAATATATTTTAACTCACTTACTTCTCGTTTTTCCAGTATAAAATCTTGTAATTGTTTTTGTGTTCGATAAAAATATAAATAACGAAAAACGTTGTTATCACCTCTCCAAGAACAGTGCTTGGCAATTACTATCAAATGCAAATTTTCTTTTTCACATTCCAGTCCTATTTCTTCTTTTACTTCTCTAGCTATTGCTTTTTTTGTATCTTCACCACTTTTTACATGCCCTCCTGTTGTCATCCATTTATTGGGTGCTTGTTTCTTGGTTTCTGCTCTTTTTTGGATTAAAATTTCTCCTTTTTCATTTACAATCCAAGCATCTACTTCTTTGTGCCATAATGCTTTTTCATGTATAATATCTTTATCTTCTACTTTTCCTGTCATATTCCCTTCTTCGTCTAACACATCTAATAATTCCATTTCTACTCTTCTTTCTAAAACTCTTTATTTGTTTAGAAGGCACTCTATACCAGGCAAAGCCTTCCCCTCTAAAAATTCTAGTGAAGCACCACCACCTGTTGAAATATGAGTCATCTTATCCTCTAAATTTGCTTTCTTCACTGCTGCTGAAGAATCTCCGCCACCAATAATAGTAGTAGCATCAATTTCCGCTAGTACATTTGCGATTTCATTCGTACCAACAGCAAATTGATCAAACTCAAATAATCCCAAAGGACCATTCCACACTACTGTCTTAGCCTTTCTTAATTCTTCAGAAAACATCTTAATCGTTTCTTCCCCTATATCAAAACCTTCCCAGCCTTCTGGAATTTCTGTCCAAGCCACTATTTTACTTTCCGTATCTGGTTTAAACTCTTTCCCTATTTTGGTATCTACTGGAAGCATTAATTTAACACCTTTTTCTTCTGCCTTTTTCATCAAATCTTTTGCTAAATCTAATTTATCCAGTTCACAAATTGAATTTCCTACTTCATAACCTTGTGCCTTAAAGAATGTATATGCCATTCCTCCTCCAATCATTAATGTATCAACTTTTTCTAGCAAGCTATCAATGACACCTATTTTATCAGAAACTTTGGCTCCTCCTAAAATAGCAACAAATGGTCTTTCTGGATTAGAGATTGCATTTCCCAAAAATTGTAATTCTTTTTCAATTAGAAATCCTGATACAGCTGGTAAAAACTTTGCCACACCTGCTGTGGAAGCATGTGCTCTATGAGTAGAACCAAAAGCATCACTTACATAAATTTCTGCCATACTAGCCAATTCTTTTGCAAATGCTGAGTCATTATCCGTTTCTTCTTTATGAAATCTTACGTTTTCTAACAATAAAATTTGTCCTTGTTCCAAATTAGTTGCTTTTGTTTTGGCATCTTCTCCTATAACATCATTTGCCATAATGACTTCTTTTCCTAATAAGTTTGCTAATTCTTTTGCTACTGGTTTTAACGAAAATTCTGGTTTGAATTCTCCTTTTGGTCTTCCCAAATGTGAACACAAAATAATAGCACAATCATTTTCCAACAAATATCTTATGGTTGGTAAAGCTGCTACGATTCTTGTATTGTCTGTTATGTTTTGACTCTCGTCCATTGGTACATTGAAGTCGCAACGTACTAATACCTTCTTCCCTTTTAAATCAATGTCTTTTACTGTTTTTTTATTCATTTTTCATCTTCCTTTCTTTTGGCAAAAACAGTTGGAAAATAATTTAATATGTGACTAAGCTATTATAACAAATGCAATTTGCCTTATAACTTGCATTCTATATCTGCAATTCGTTTCACTCGAACCATTTTAGCAAAATGTCAATTATTTTTCAACTTTTATTCCCTTAGCATTCTTTCATCTTACTATTATAGTATTGCCTTTTTTCTTAAACCAATACCATTTTATACCAAAAAAGAATACTTTTCAAGTATTCTTTTCATATATTTTATGCTTGTTTTTTTATTTCCTCTAATTCCTTTTGTGTAATTTCTGTCATCTTTTTAATAATTTCTTCATCCATATTATTTTTTAACATTTTTAAGATAATGGCTATTTTATATTCTTTCTTTCCTTTCTCAATACCTTTCTCGATGCCTTTCTCCATGCCTTTCTCCATGCCTTTCTCCATGCCTTTCTCCATGCCTTTCTCAAGTCCTTGTTGAATCCCTTGTTTCATACCTTTTTGCAAACCTTGTTTCAACCCCTGTTCCATTTTCTCATCAAATTTCCTATCCCAATATCTTTCTAATGCAGTTAATCCCATATGATCACCTCCTTGTTTACTTTTTATTTTTTGAATAAACTCTTGTAATCTATTTTGGTTCATTTTTCTATTTAAAGAGCCATACATCATGTGTATTAGTATATTAATTTCTTGACTCGTAAAACTTTCATTTCCTATTCTAGTAAAATATTCTTCTATTTGCCCTTCTTCTATCTTTTCCAATAATAGCATTTTGGATAAGAAATTATTTTGATGCCATAATTCTTCTTCTGTTAGACAATTGATATCCATTAAGTTATACGAAGCAAAAGTTGTCTTTGTTGCACCTTTCAATTTTACCTGACATTCTTCAAAATATTTTTTAGCGTTCCATTTTTCCTTCCCTGTATACAAAACAATTGGATAAACTGCTGGTATTTGATATGCTTTTTTTCCAAATTTATTTTGATCTATAGCACTTCTTATAATTTCG
Source organism: uncultured Clostridium sp. (assembly GCA_947567695.1). Taxonomy (GTDB): domain Bacteria; phylum Bacillota; class Clostridia; order TANB77; family CAG-508; genus CAG-269. Next base: position 28,476 of record CANONT010000001.1, on the reverse strand, counting down.
ATACAATAATTTAATATGCGATAAGCCATCGTGTAATCTACTTTCGATTGTTGCTCAATTAAGAAAAATATGTCTTCTCCTTTTTTCTTATAGACTAAATCTGATTCTTTTGATTTAAAATTTTGCGTTATAAAACTGCTATTGTATTTTTCAATTTGCTCATTATTTATTTCATATTCTGTATTTTCTATCTCCAATACACGATTAATCAATTGAACCGCTTCATCCTTATGATCTAAAATAACTTTATATCCTTTGTCTCTGTATTGATGTATTTTTTCAAAGTTATATTCTGTACTTTCTTCCATTAAACTAGTATAATCATATTCTTCTCTTGTATATCTTAAATAATCTTGATAGGTAAATTTCTCCATATATCCTTCCTTTCCTAATTATAATTTCTTTTTATTTTAAAGTCAAATTTTATTTTGCAGTAAACATGTATGTATTTCTTTATCTACGAAAATTTCCTCTTACTATCTCATTTTTTCTTGCTTTTTTACTTGATTTATCTTTTAGATATAAATGATGAAAATAAATTCTTGAATTAATATTTTTCTTTGTAAAAAATTGCTTTAAATTTAATATAAAATGCATCTTTATTTTACCAAAATAAATTATGTCCATATCATAATCTGTTTTTTAGTACTTGTCAATCCTTTTTGGAAAATTTTGTTAAATTGTTGTTACTATTATAAAATCAAAATATAGCCTAGGATTTTTTCTCTCCTAAGCTATCTTTCTTTTACAGCAAATCAAACATGATTGTTTCACTCATCAATCGTTGAAATTCCAAGTGTAATCTCCTCTAGTACATCCAGTAGAACCCTTACTGTATCTAAAGCTGTAAAAATCGGAATATTATTATCAACCGCACACCTTCTAATCAAGGCACCATCTGTCTCTTGATCAATCGAATCAATATTTCTCGTATTAATCACATAACTCACATATCCTTTTCTCATAGAATCCAAAATCTCTTCACTACCTTCGCTAATCTTCTTTTTAATCCTTGTACGGATACCTTGTTCTTTTAAGAATTTAGCCGTTCCTTCGGTTGCCTCTATATTGAACCCTAAATTGTAAAATCTTTGAATCAAAGGAAGAGCTTCCTCCTTATCCTTATTCGCAATTGTCACAAAAATCGTTCCATAATTAGCCAAACGCATACCAGAAGACTGCAATGCTTTATACAAAGCCCTTGTCAATTTTTTATCATAACCAATTGCTTCTCCTGTTGACTTCATTTCTGGTGAAAGACAAGCATCTAAACCATTCAACTTAGAGAATGAAAAGGCTGGTGCCTTGACATACCATTTTTCTTTTTCTCTTGGATACACTTCTGTGATACCTTGTTCTTTCAAACTCTTACCTAGCATGACTAAAGTTCCAATATCAGCCAAAGAATAGCCTGTTGATTTCGAGATAAATGGTACGGTTCTGGAAGATCTCGGATTTACCTCAATTACATATACATCTTCGTTTTTATCTACAATAAATTGAATATTATAAAGTCCTACAATTCCAATTCCTAACCCTAATTTTACGGTATAATCTAAAATCGTTTGTTTTGCTTTTTCACTCACGCTAAAAGTCGGATAAATACTAATACTATCCCCTGAATGGATCCCTGTTTTTTCAACATGTTCCATAATACCTGGTACAAACACATCTTTTCCATCACAAACTGCATCCACTTCTAATTCTTTCCCTATAATGTATTTATCAACCAAAACCGGTTGTTTCGTATTAACCTCTACTGCTGTTTTTAAATACTTTTCTAAAGCTTCTTTATTAGAAACAATCTGCATAGCTCTTCCACCTAGCACATAGCTTGGTCTCACCAAAACAGGATAACCGATTTCTTCTGCTACTTGAATACCATCTTGTATCTTAGTTACCGCTTGTCCCTTTGGTTGTAATAATTTTAATTCTTGCATTACTTTCTCAAAAGCATCTCTATTTTCTGCTTTTTCAATTGCGTTGACGTCTGTCCCAATGATTTTGACCCCTAAATTAGAAAGTGGTTCTGCCAAGTTAATCGCTGTTTGCCCTCCTAATGCAGCAATTACCCCTTCTGGTTTTTCTAAATCAATAATATTCATCACATCTTCCACGGTTAGTGGTTCAAAATATAACTTGTCACTTGTCGTATAATCCGTTGAAACCGTCTCTGGATTATTATTAATAATAATGGCTTCATAGCCTGCTTCTTTAATCGTTTTTATCGCATGAACCGTAGAATAATCAAACTCTACCCCTTGTCCAATTCTAATTGGGCCAGCACCTAGTACAATCATTTTCTTTTTATTACTGATGATAGATTCGTTTTCTTCTTCATAGGTTGAATAAAAATATGGCACATAACTTTCAAATTCACTGCTACAAGTATCAATCATTTTGTAAACAGGATAAATATTCTCTTTCTTTCTTAGTAAATAAATCTCTTCTTCTGTTTTTCCCCACATTTTAGCAATGTATTTATCACTAAATCCCATTTTCTTAACTTGTTTGAAAACAGCAATATCGTCCTTATTTTCTGCTAATATCTTTTCTGCTTTAATGATATTTTTAATTTTATCTAAGAAAAACATATCAATCTTTGTTATGTTATAAATCAAGCCTAAATCTACATCTCTTCTCACCAATTCTGCTATCGCATAAATTCTATCATCGGTTCCCTCTTTGATATAGGTCATTAATTCTTCTGTTTCCACTTCATTAAATTTGTCCATTTGAATATGACAAACACCAATCTCCAAAGAACGAATCGCTTTTAACAAGCTCTCTTCTAAGGTTCTTCCTACACTCATCACCTCTCCTGTTGCCTTCATTTGGGTACTTAATTTATTAGAAGCAAGAGTAAATTTATCAAATGGAAATCTTGCTACTTTAGAAACCACATAATCTAATGCTGGTTCAAAACTAGCTGGAGTATTCGCTAACATGATTTCATCTAACCTCATACCAATCGCAATTTTAGCAGAAACTCTAGCAATTGGATAACCACTTGCTTTAGAAGCCAATGCTGAGGAACGTGATACTCTTGGGTTTACTTCAATTAAATAATAGTTGAAAGAATGCGGATCTAGTGCAAATTGAACATTACAACCTCCTTCAATTTTCAAAGCTCTAATAATTTTTAAGGCACTGTCTCTTAATAACTGATACTCTTTATTGGTCAAAGTTTGGCTTGGTGCCACAACAATCGAATCCCCTGTGTGAATTCCTACTGGATCTAAATTTTCCATATTACATACCGTAATTGCTGTATCATTTTTATCGCGAATTACTTCATATTCTATTTCTTTATAACCTTTGATACTTTTTTCCACTAAAACTTGTCCTACTGGGGAAAGTTTTAGGGCATGTTTCATAATTTCTTTCAATTCTTCCTCGTTATCAGCAAAACCTCCACCTGTACCTCCTAAAGTAAAAGCAGGTCTTAAAACAACAGGATAACCAATTTTATTAGCTGCCTCGATTCCCTCTTCAACAGAAGTAGCAATAATAGACTCTAATACTGGCTCTCCTAGTTCTTCACACAATTCTTTAAACTTTTCTCTATCTTCTGCCTTTTCAATACTTTCACTACTCGTTCCTAAAAGCTCCACTTGGCATTCTTGTAAAATTCCTTTTTGATATAACTGCATAGCAATATTTAAACCTGTTTGCCCTCCAATTCCCGGAAGAATCGCATCTGGTCTTTCATATCGAATAATTTTAGCAACATATTCTAAGGTTAGCGGCTCCATATAAACTTTATCTGCAATGGTTGTATCTGTCATAATAGTAGCCGGATTGGAATTCACTAATATAACCTTATATCCCTCTTCTTTTAAGGCTAGACAAGCTTGTGTTCCTGCATAGTCAAATTCCGCTGCTTGCCCAATTACAATGGGACCTGAACCGATTACTAGTACCGTTTTTATATCTTTTCTTTTTGGCATTTTTCTTCCCCTTTCTTCCTTTAATTTTATGACTATTAAATACTTTATTCTATTAACTTTGCTACCATTATTTGTTCAATAGCATGATAAATTTATCAAACAAGTACCCACTATCTTGTGGACCTGGTGCACTCTCTGGGTGATACTGCACACTAAACACCTTATGTTTTTTACATTCTACTCCTTCAATCGTATCATCTAAAATGTTTTTATGAGTCGCTGTTAATTCTGTTTGCTCTAAAGACTTATCATCGACAGCATAACTATGATTTTGACTTGTTATTTCAATCTTACCATTTTCCAAATTGACAACTGGGTGATTTCCTCCTCTATGACCAAACTTCAATTTATAAGTTTTGGCACCATAAGCCAAACTGATCATTTGATGTCCTAAACAAATTCCAAAGATCGGATATTTTCCTTTTAACTCTTTTACTAATTGAATTACTTCTGTCACATCTTCAGGGTCACCTGGTCCATTGGACAAAAATATGCCATCTGGTTTCAAATTTATAATGTCTTCTGCACTTGTATTATAAGGCACCACAGTTACATTGCAACCTCTTTGATTTAAACTCCTGATGATATTCAATTTAATCCCACAATCAATCGCTACCACATTATACTTCGCATTAGCTGTTCTGGAGTACCACTTTTTCTTACAACTTACTTTTGCTATAGCATCTCTTGGTATTTCCGTTTCTTCTAATTTCTTTAAAGCTTCTTGTTTACTAGTGTTACTATCTGTTATAATTACCTTTCTACTTCCCTTTTCTCGGATACTTCTTGTTAATTTTCTGGTATCAATGCCAGCAATTCCTGGTATATCATTTTCTTCTAAATATTCTGACAATGTTTTGGTATAGCGAAAGTTACTTGGTAAATCATTATATTCTCTTACTACCATCCCACCTATGGTTGGTTGCTTGGTCTCATAATCATCATCTGTTATTCCATAATTTCCAATTAATGGATATGTCATAACTACCATTTGATAGGTATAAGATGGGTCTGATACAATTTCTTGATATCCTACCATAGAAGTATTGAATACAATTTCACAGATGGCTTCTTTATCAGCTCCAAAGCCATACCCATAATATTCTTCTCCATCTTCTAATACGATTTTTTTGTTGAATTCTTTCATATGATACTCCTTTCCTGAACATAAAAAAATAAGGAATAAACTCCTTATCAATTATTTGAATAAAAATAAAACAACGATTAAGAAAACACTTAGTACCACTATTAAGTTTGCTTTTTTGAAACAGTTTTTCATTTCTGTTAACATCCTTTCTTTTTGTTGTTTTACATCTTCCTTATTATAACAAATTTTGACCATAAATTGCAATAGTTTTGTGGCATTTTCTATAAATGAAAGTAACTATTTAGCGGTATTAAAATATATAAAGGAATATATCAATAAAAAATTCGCGTCAATCGCTCGGGTCGTTCACTTTTCGCAGAAATTTTAAAGTGCTTTTTATGGCACCCTTCCACGACACACGTGAACTCTTTCCATAAAATTCACTTAAAAATTTCTAGCTCAAAGTTCCTACATTCGCTCATTCCTTAAATTTTTATTGATATATTCCTTTTATTTAAATTGCCTAACCTCTAAATAGTTACAAATGAAATAAAAGCGATTCTAAAATTTTCTATCCATACAAATTTCAAGAAAATCTTAGAATCGCCATATTTATCTCAGTTATTGTCTACTAAACACACATTTATCTAATTTTATTAGTTTTGACTAGCGATATAACATGCCAAATCAACCAATTTATTAGAATATCCCCATTCATTATCATACCAAGCAACCAATTTCACAAAAGTATCTGTCAACATGATTCCTGCTGTACTATCAAAAATAGAAGTATGTGGATCGGTTGTAAAATCAGAAGAAACCACTGGATCTGTTACATATTCAACAATTCCCTTCATTTCATTCTCAGACGCTTTTTTCATAGCCTCACAAATTGCTTCATAAGTTGCTGGTTTCTCTAAATTACAAGTTAAATCAACAACAGAAACATCAACCGTTGGTACCCTAAACGCCATACCTGTTAACTTTCCATTTAAAGCTGGAATAACCTTTCCAACAGCTTTTGCTGCACCTGTTGAAGATGGGATAATATTAGCAGCAGCTGCTCTACCACCTCTCCAATCTTTTTTAGAAGCTCCATCAACAGTTTTTTGTGTAGCTGTTGTCGCATGAACCGTTGTCATCAATCCATCTTTAATACCAAAATTATCATTAATAACCTTAGCAAGTGGTGCTAAACAATTTGTTGTACAAGATGCATTAGAAACAATATTCATACTTGGGTCATACTCAGTATGATTAACACCCATAACAAACATAGGAGCATCCTTAGAAGGTGCACTAATAATAACCTTTTTAGCCCCTGCATCAATATGAGCTTGTGCCTTCTCAAGAGTTGTAAACACACCTGAACACTCTAACACATACTCAACACCTAACTCTCCCCATGGAATATTATGAGGATCCATTTCATTAAATACCTTTATATCTCTTCCATTTACAGTTAAAACATTGTCTTTTCCTTCTACCGTTCCTTCAAACTTTCCATGAACCGTATCATACTTTGTCATATAGGCCATATAATCTGCCGTTATAAATGGGTCATTAATCGCAACAACCTCAACTTCCTCTCTCTTTAACGCTGCTTGGAAAGACAAATTTCCAATTCTTCCAAAACCATTAATTCCAATCTTCACTGACATAAAATTTCCTCCTTCTTGGATGCACTAAAAACACAATAAATCTAATTTATATTCGTTTTCGCATCTATTTTCATTATATATAGTATTACCCAATTTCCTTGGGCAAATCCATTTTATACCAAAAAACAATACAATGCAAGTACTTTTTTATTTTTTGGAGTGGCGACTTTGGGACAGGCACAAACTCGCCACAGGCACAAACCACTACAAGCACAAACTCACCATTTATTTATCACTTATTTTATTTTCTTTCGTATAAGCTCTCTGTATCATTCTAATATTAATTCCTAATATTCTTGCTATTTGCTTTTGTATTACTCCATTAAACTTTCTAATTCTCTGTATAATTTTATCTCTATCATTCGTATTATACTTTTGTATTTCTTGAATATTATAAATTTTCAATTCTTTTTTTATAAAATAAATTACCTCTTCATCTGTCAATTTATTCCTCATCTCATATTCTAATAATTCAAAGTTTTTCTATTAAATTTTAAAAATTCTTTTCTAGCTTGCTCTTTATCTAATGAAAACATTTCTAAAATTCCCTCTGTATCCACTATTTTATCCTCTTGTTTTAATTTCTCTCCCTCAAAATATTCCAAATAGCTACTCCACTTATATCGATTCATCTGGCTAATTCCTGCTTTTACTGGATTTTGATGAATATATCTAATTAAATCTAACATATAATGATGATCTTCCACATTTTTACTTTGAAATCGATTTTCGAATACATGACCTACTCTTTTATATTTCTTATTAAAATAATTGGCATAACTAGTTGCCATACTATGAATAATTGGGGACAATTTTTGATTTTTATCTTTGATTTCTAAATGAATATGATTTGGCATTAAAACATATGAATATAATTGATATAAAAAATTCTTCTTCGTTTTTTTAATAATATCTTGAAATTCTAAATAATCCTTTTCTTCAAAAAAAATATCTTGTTTATTAATTCCTCTTAGCATGCAATGATATACCTTGCTATGACTTTTTCTTCTAGGCTGTCTTGGCAATCAATTACCTCCTTACATATAATATTTGATATAGATACCATAAAAAGAGTATAACACATTTTTTTCTGTTTTGCTATACTTTTTTACATTTATTTACATTTTAATTTTACCTATTTCTCATGATACCAACCAGTAGTAAAACAATATCCACCTTAAATTGCCTCTAAAATGGCGAGTTGTACCTATGGTGAGTTTGTGCCTGTCCCAGACTCGCCATCGTACCTAACCTATCAACTTTTCTAGCACAATGACAAACATCGCATGAGACCAGCCAAGACCTAGAACCCAGTTTGGTTGTAAGGTATTATTGTCAACTTGTTCGCCTAAAAAGCTGTGATTTCCTGCTGTCTTTACAACAAAATCAAAAGTTTCTTTCGCCTTTTTCTTCTCTCCTGTTTGCAAATAATATAAGGTCATCCATAAGTTGGCAATTGGCCATGGATTACCATTTCTATAATGATCTCCTTCAAACCTTTGATAACCTCCTGTGTAGGTTCTTAATGATAAGTTGATTCTTTCGATGGTGTTTACCACTTTTTTTTCCTCTGGTTTGAATACTTCAAATGGCGTAACAGCTCCAATCATGCTAATATCCATTTTTTGATCCTCTGTATTTCTTAAATAGGTATTCTTTTGTTCATCATACATATATTGATTGATATACTTTTTGATTTCTGTTTGTAATTTTTCTAACTCTCTTTCACTTTTTACGATTTTCTCATCTTTTAATCGATTATTTTCAAAGTCAGAAGCTTTATTACCTAACACTCTATATATTTTCATAATGCATGCAAAAGCAGCATAAATACTAGCTAAAGAATACAAATGAATCCCTTCGTTCATTTCCCATAAATCATAACTTACATGATATTTATGACCTTGATGATTGATACTTGCTTCGATTTCCTGTTGTACTTGATCTTGGTCATGTTCATCTTGTCCTTCTATGCTTAGCCAATCTTTTACATATCGTTTCAAAAAATCAATTGCTTTTTCACACATTGGTAAATTATCTTTTAAAAACTTTTCTGAATTCGTATATTGATAGTGTTCATACACACCATACACTACACTCGCCGTTTCATCAATTTGATACCCCCAAGCTGGTGCCAATTTCCCATCTGTAAAAAATCTCTGTTCCCACATTCCATTCTTACTTTGCGTTTTTTTGCAAAATACTTTATAAAATTTGTCAGTTTCCTTTTCCATTTTTAAAAGATCCATTGCTTTTGTCATAAAAACGGCATCTCTTGGCCAACAGTAAGCATATCTTCCACATTGTGAAAAATTTTCGTCCACCTCGGCTGACGCAATCATTCCTCCTGTTTCTGCATTGGTTAAAAGGGGAAATAATAAAATACTTCTTTTATAGATTTCATAAATCTTTTCTTCATAACTATTCTTTGGTTCTCCTAAATTCAAGCCATTATGTGATTTTACATACTTCCTCCAATATGCTTTTGTCGCTGTATATTCTTTATTCAAATCGATCCTTTTAATTCTGTCAATTTCTTTTTCCATTTCTGACACATTCTTATTTTCGCCAATTGCAATACAAATTTCTAACGTTTTCTTTTCTTGTGGTCGAATCACTCCTAAATCATAACAAATACTAGTATCATTTGACATTCCTATATAATCTTTGTCATAGATTTCCCCTCTTTTGATTGTCTCTTTACTACCATTAATTTGATGCTTAGCCAGCTCATGTCCCTTCGCAAAAGTCGAAAAGGCAAAATCATGGGCATATTGCATCATACCTCCATCTACAATTTTACAACCCACATGATTATTATAATCAGACAATAACTCAGAATGGATATAAAAAGCTGTGTCTAAATTAATTTTGCTATCATTTAAGAAAACGTACCTTTTCACCAATACATTTTCCTTAATCATAACAAAATCTGTTTGAAGAATTTTCAAATTAAAATAAGTATTTGTCACCTCTGTGTTCAATACATTGGTATCTGTGTCATAATACTGTTGATAAACATTATTAATATCATCATGCAAATAAATCAAATCCGAATTGTTGATTTTGACTCCTGTATGAAAATAGTCCAGATATTGTCTATGATCTTTACTTGGGAAATAAATTCTTTGCATTTCTCCTTTTCCTGTAAAAGTGGCTAATATATTTTTATTTCCAATCATTGCTTCGTTAAAATACTTATTTTCCATTTTTTTCTCCTTTGATTGATCTATGTCGAGTTTGTGCTTGGCGAGTTTGTGCCTGTCCCAAACTCGCCACCACTCATCCTTCTATCACATTTAAAATTTGTTTTTCTAAGTCTTTGATTTTTTCGTTAATTCTAAAAATGTCTGCATCTTTTAAATGGTTGTCATCGATGTCTTGTCTTACATAGCTGTCCATATCTTTGATTTCTTCTTTTAATTTTTCTAATCTGCCAATTACTTCGGTTCTTAATGTTTTATTTATTTTTCTTTCTATCTTATGGGTCATTTCTATTTTATTTTCGATGCCATTGATTTCATAGGTTTCTCCAAATTCTGGAATGGTGACTCCAATTCCGCACATCGGCTTCTATTTTTTGCGCTAATTCGTTTTGTGCTTCTTCTTCTCCATGTACTAGGAATACATGTTTTGGTTTGTTAATAAAGGAATAAATAAAATCCATAAGCCCTTCTTGGTCAGCATGACCTGAATACCCTTCGATATATTCAATTCTAGCATTTACAGCTATTTCTTCCCCAAATATTTTGACGGTTTTGGCACCATTTACAATGCTATGTCCTAAGGTTCCTGGGGCTTGGTACCCCACAAATAGTATGGTAGATTTTGGGTTCCACAGATTATGTTTTAGATGATGTTTGATTCTTCCGACATCACACATTCCACTTGCTGATATGATAATACTTGGCGTATTGTCTTCGTTTAGGGCTTTGGATTCCTCGGCTGTTTGGGTGAATTTTAGCCCCGGAAATTCAAGAGGATTATCCCCTTTCATGATTTCTTCTTGAATCTGATCTTCAAAAAGATTGGTATTTTCTCGAAATACCTCTGTCGCTGAAATCGCTAATGGGCTATCTACATAGACATTTGATTTCATCAAGGTTTTATATTTTCTTCTAAATTCTGGGTCATCTTTTGTTTCTTTTAATTTATTAATTTCATATAAAATTTCTTGTGTTCTTCCGAACCGCAAAAGATGGAATTACGACACTTCCTTCCCTGTCTAATGTCTCTGATACGATATCTAAAAACAGTTCAGCTTTTTCATCATTTCTCAAATGGAATCTACTTCCATAAGTAGACTCCATGACTAAATAATCAGCATTTTCGATCATGGTTGGTGAATCTAGTAACGGAATATCATTATTTCCTAAATCTCCTGTAAATACTGTTTTTGTCTCTTTCCCTTCTTCTTTAGTCCACAATTCGATAATACTAGAACCAAGCATATGTCCTGCATCATTAAATCGAACATGAATATCTGGTGTGATTTCTATGATTTCATCATATTGCACAGGTTCAAAAATTTCCAAACATCTTGCAGCTTCTTCTGCTGTATATAATGGTGGGATTTCGCTTTCCCCTTTCCTCTTTCTCTTTCGATTTTTCCATTCATTTTCCATTTCTTGAATATGTCCGCTATCTGGCAACATCAAAGCACATAAATCACAGGTTGCTTTGTGGGCATAAATTTTATTTCTAAAACCTTCCTTATATAATTTGGGTATTCTTCCTGAATGATCGATATGAGCATGTGTTAATAACATAAAATTAATGTCATTAGGATTGAATTCAAATTCCTCGGCATTTTGCAATTCCAATTCTGCTTTTCCTTGCCACATGCCACAATCCACTAAAAATTTCTTGCCACAGGCTTCCACCAAAAAGTTAGAACCTGTAACCGTTCTAGTTGCTCCTAAAAACGTAATTTTCATTTACTTATCTTCCTTTCTACACAAGTGCAATTACTTTTTTATAATTCACAGTATTATAAATTTATTTAGGCTAAGCATACTTTATTTTTCAAACTCTCTTAATTAAAAACCTTAACTTTTTTATTCATTTTAAACGTTAAATCTTTTTTATTCAAATTCTTAATTCCCTGTATTGGCATCTTTTCTTCAAAAACATTCTCGTCAAACAATTGAACATAGTAACTGTCATTTTCCTTTATTAATTTAATATATAAATCCTCTAAATTAATCACTCTAACATAAAAAATATTTTTTAAAATTTGATAATCAATCTCCTTTTCATTAGAAAAAACATCAATTAACTTCAATTCTTGAGCCTTTTTCAATAATGACATTTCTACCTTTTTCATTTGTGACTTAATTTCTTCCATTTCTCTAATTGACTTCTTATCATCAATTGGAAGCAAACAATAATATCGAAACTCATAAATCAATTTCATTAATTCTGATTTCGTACTTATTTTCTTTATCTTAGTTTGATAACCTAACAAAAATACTTTTTGTAATCTTATTAGAACACTATCAATTGCTTTTGGCAAATCTTTGGTATCTAAGAACTTCAAATATTTTTCTTTGGCTTCCAATTCTTTTTTATAATCCACAAATTTATGGGGATTTAATAAACCATTTAATTTTTCTATTTTTTCTAAGTTTTCTTCTCGTTCATCTGCCATCATTTTAGACAATATTCTAACACTAAAGATTTTCTCTTGCACTGGTAAATACTCATTTCTCTTTTCATACTCTTTTTGTAACATCTCTTTATTGTTTAATGTTTCATCCATTCGTTTAATCTCTTTGGTCAATTTAAGTTTTTCTTTTGTAATCTCTTGAACAAATTTCTGATTATCATCTATTTTTCGTAACTTTGACTCTACCTCTCTTTTTTCTTTTTGTAATTCACCTTTTAATTTTTGATTATAACGAACTGCTAATAACACAGAAATTACATTTAAAAGTTCCACAAATCTTTCTTGTATCTTTTCGCCATATTGTTTTTCCAATCTATTTTTAAAAGACTCAAAATAATCAATAATATATTCTGTATTTTGAATCCAATGATCTAAAAATTCATATCCTACTAATATTCTAATATTTTGATACACAATATTATGATAAATACTTTCAATTTCTCTTGGAATGGTCGTCCAAGAAAAGCCGTTAAAATCACGCATTGGTTCAACTGTATCAATATTATTCCCAACATTAATCAAATCTGACAAAGTTTTATTAATCACAAAATAATCATTTTTAATAATCTTTTCTTTTTTACTTATTTTAGCAATACAATACAATAATTTTCTCTCAATTGGATAGCAAATAATCCTTTTTTTTGTCTTTTCTACCAAAAAGGTCTTATCTCCTAATATTCTACTCTCTTTTGCATTTAACTTTACAACCTTGATATCATTACAATTATTTTTAACACTATCAATGATAGATTGAATAAAAGCTTCTTTATCTTTGACATTTTGCTTAACCTTTTCATAATCTTTATAAGCTGTTTCGACTTTATACAAAATGCTAAGAAGAATACTTTTTGTGTTTTCATTAAAGTATTTCTTCTCTAAAACCTTTTCCAATTCATTGTTATAATCCTTTTTAACAAGTTTATCTAAAAACTTATCGCTTTTCTTTTGCAAACTCTTTCTCCTTTCGGTAAATGAGACAAGAGGGACAGGTCTCGATTGTCTCAGCTTCCTGTCTGTTCTGCTTCCTCACTCGTTCCCATTTTTAATTCATTCCATTTATCCAAAGTCATTAATACCTCACGTGGCTTACTACCTTGATAGCCAGAGATAACGCCTCTTTCCTCCATTTGGTCAATAATTCTTCCTGCTCTTGCATACCCCACTTTAAATCTTCTTTGAATAAAAGAAGTAGATGCTTGTCCTGTTTCTACCACCGTTTGAATCGCTTCCATTAAGAATGGGTCGGTATCATCATCTTCTGCTGATTCTTGTGCGATTTCTTTATCTGTCTTATTGCCATTTTCTATACTTTCCAATATGTCTTCACTATAAGTTGCTGTACCGTTTGATTTTACAAAATCTACTATTTTTTCTACTTCATCATCTGTCACAAAGGCTCCCTGTACTCTGGATGGTTTTGGTGCTCCTGATGGGAAGTATAACATATCTCCTTTTCCCAATAGTTTCTCAGCACCTACACTATCCAGAATGGTCCTAGAGTCTACTTGAGAAGATACCGCAAATGCTATTCTGGATGGTACATTGGCTTTAATCAATCCTGTAATAACATCCACAGATGGTCTTTGTGTGGCAATCACTAAATGCATTCCTGCTGCTCTTGCTTTTTGTGCTAATCGACAAATCGCATCTTCTACATCATTTTTAGCCACCATCATTAAATCTGCTAACTCATCTACAATAATAACGATCTGTGGCAATTGTCCCAACTCTTCGTCATTTTCAATTGCTTTATTATATCCTTTTAAATCTCTTACTCCTTTTTCCGCAAATAAATTATAGCGATTATCCATTTCCTGTACTGCCCAAGCTAAAGCACCTGCTGCCTTTCTTGGATCCGTTACCACTGGGATTAACAAATGTGGAATTCCATTATACACTGACAATTCTACTACTTTAGGATCTACCATCACAAACTTTACTTCACTTGGTTTGGCATGATAAATAATACTCGTAATAATGGTATTGATACACACACTCTTTCCTGAACCTGTTGAACCTGCAATTAATACGTGTGGCATTTTAGCAATATCAGCTAACTGTACATTTCCCGCTACATCTTTTCCCAATGCAATTGCTAATTTGGACTCACAATCTCTAAAAGTATCACTATCTAAAACTTCTCTTAGGTGTACAGCTTCTCTTTCTGTATTTGGTACTTCAATACCAACAGCTTGTTTCCCTGGTATAGGAGCTTCAATTCTAATCGTCTCTGCTGCTAGATTTAAAGCAATATCATCTGCCAGATTAGCAATTTTGCTAACACGTACTCCCTCCGCTGGTTTCAACTCATATCTCGTAATAGCTGGTCCTACTGAAACATTTTCTACTTTAGCTGAAACGCCAAAACTATGTAATGTTTTTTGTAATTTAGTTGCTGTATCTGTTAATGCCTTTGTTCCTCCTTTTAACGCCCTTTTATTCGATTTACTCAAAATTTCTATTGGTGGATATTCATAATGTTCATCTTCTACTGTCATAGCATGTTCTAATTGCAAAACAGCTTTTGTCTTTTCCTCTTTTTGCTCTTCTACATCTTTAAACAAATTGCTTTCAATCACATCAGGTTGCATCTCTGGTTGTACTTCTGGCTCATCATCATCTATTTCTGGCACTTGCATTTTTCTTCTTGCTTGTTTAGCTTGTAATTTAGATTGTTTGGTTAAAGGTTCTAAATCTTCCCCACTATGATCATATTTCTTTAATCCAACCTTTTCTTCTTCATTATCTACAAATTCTCCCCCAAAATTAATATTAATCTGTTCATTCATTTGGGCTTTTTCTTGTTTTGCCAATTCTTTTTGTGCCAATCTTTCTTCTCTCTCTCGTTTCCTACGTTGTGCTGAAGTCTCTTTTTCTTCTTTTTCTGCTTGTTTACGCATTTCCTCTCTTTCTGCCATTCTCTCTTCTTTTCTTTCTGCTACACGATCTAACCAATTACTAATCCATTCTGACAGATTAATGCCAAATGTAAACACCACTAATATAACTGCAATTCCTAAACAAAGAATGATGGCACCAATATTGCCTAACAATTTAGTAAGTGGCACTGCACCGCAAGAACCAACCGCTCCTCCGCCTTTACTTTGAGAACCTAAAAGATAGGCATCTTTTACTACTTCTGATAATTCTTTATTGTTATGTAATTCGCCAGATGCAACCTGAAATACGCTAAACATAATGCATAAACTCACTAACAAAATTCCGTATTGTATCAATTTTGGTCTTAACTCTTCACTGCCTTCTGATGCTAATTTAATAGCAATCACAAATATACCAATTGGTAATACATATTGTACCATTCCAACTAGTCCACCTAACATCTCATTTAATTTTACACCAATTACTCCAGATTTTGTATAAATCAAAACCGCTAAAAGAATACTTAGTATAATCAAAGTAACTACTGTCATATCTGCTTTAGAAGCTCTATTTTTTTTCTTTTTATATTTTTTCTTTTTCGCCATTTTCTACACCATCTTTCTTTTTGAAGCTGAGGACTAAAAAGTCAGACGTAAAAGTCATGGTTTGTTGACTTCTGGCATCTGACTTTTCATTGCTATTTCAATTCTTTTCTACTATTTTGTATTGTTTTTATGGTATCTTCTAATGAAAGTTGCATTAGTTTCAAAGCTTCTGTCATATCACTACCTAATTTATCTAAAGTATTATTTAAAACATCTTCTGTATTCGCTAATAGACTATCTGCATACTCTTTTGTACCAGCTGATATCTCTCTTGACATTTCATTAGCTGTTTCTATAATTTCTGTCTTCTGGTCATAGGCTTTTCTTGTGATTTCATGTTCATCAATCATTGCAATAATTCTATTTTCTGCTTCTTTCACAATACCATCTGCTTCTTTTTTAGCCTCTACCAAAATACGTTGTCTTTCTTCTTTAACCCATTTAGCTTGTTTCAATTCATCTGGAAGCTTTAATCGAATTTCTTTGATTAAATCTAACATTTCATCTTTATCTACTACACCCTTTGAAGAAAATGGTAGATTCTTACTCGTTTCTAATAACTCCTCTAATGTTTCTAATAATGTAAATATTTCCATGGTTTACCCCTTTCTTTTTTGTCCTAAGAAGATAAGATGTGCTCTTCCATATTTTCTCTCATCCATGATTTCTATTTCTAACTGTTTTAACTGTTCTTTTATTCTCTTTTCTTGGTCTGTTTCAATTATTATAACACTTTCTTGTTTGATCAAACCATTACTTAATAATAACTTTACAGCCTCATAGGCAAAATTTGTTTCATAAGGAGGATCTATAAATACCATATCTAGTTTTTCTTTTATTTTCGTTTTTAGTAATGTTTCAAAATCCATTTGATATAATGCAATCTGCTCTTGTGTATGCGTTTTTTCTATATTTTTTTCAATGATTTCGATGGCTTGTTTCGCGTTATCACATAAAATCGCTTTGCGAGCTCCTCTACTTACTGCTTCTATTCCACAAGCTCCACTTCCTGAAAATAAATCTAAAAAAACACAGTCTTGCAGTTCATATTGAAGAATATTAAATAAAGATTCTCGTACTCGATCTAATGTTGGTCTTGTATTTTCTCCTTCTAATGTATACAATTTTGTTCCTTTTGCTTTACCACCTATTATTCTCATATTTTGCCTTTCTTCGATATTACTATTTTATTCTATTTTTGGATAATGTCAATAGAATTCATAGAAATGTAACATACATTTAACAGTTCTGTAATATGCTTCCTAAATTGTAATATTTTTCGTCAAAAAAAGCTATCTACTTTCATAGATAGTTTTTCTTTTGTGAATTTTTTGATTCGATTATAATTCTTCTTTATTAATATCTTTTAATAACTCTAGTTGAGATATTAATAAAGATTCCATTTTTGCTTTATATATATCAAATTGTTTTTTTACATCTTCTAATTCTTTTCTCTTAGCTACAATCTCATTATCTATGTCACTGGCACGTTTTTGAGCGATGCCTTTTGCTTCATTTATAATTTGATCCGCTTGCTGTTGTGCTACACTTTTTACGTCTTCTGCTGTTGACTGAGCCATTAACAAAGTACTTTGCAATGTTTCTTCAATTGTTTTATAGTGTTCCAAATTTTCTGTTAACTCTTCCACTTTCGCTCTTAGTTCTGTTGCTTCTTTATAATTTCTCGAATAATCTTCTGTCAAATCATCCAAAAAATCGTCTACTTCTTCTACACTATATCCATTCATCATTTGTTTTGAGAACTTTTTGTTTTCGATATCTAATGGTGTTATCATCGCTTTCCTCCTTGAATAAACGGATTAATTCACTCCGTTATTTTTCAACCATGAAACAGAAAGTTTACTTTTCATTTCTTCTCTTGCCATTTCATTTGAGATTTCATAATTAGATGGTGCTACTAAAAAGATAGAATTAGATACTTTTTGAATATAACCATCTAGTGCATAAACGCCACCACTAATAAAATCTACGATTCTTCTAGCAACATCTTTATTAACATATTCTAAATTCACAATAACAGATTTTTTTTCTTTCAAAAAACTACAAATTTCATCTGATTGTTCAAATGTTGTAGGTTGTGATATGACCATTTTAATCGCATTTGTATTGGCTTGTGGCATAGCAACAACTTTATCTCTATTCTTTCTTCCAAATATTTTTTTATCCTCTACTACTTCTTCTTCATCTTCATACTCATATACATTCTCATCTTCATATTCTTCTTCCTCTTGGGAATCCATTCCAAATAAATCCCATACTTTGTTCATTAATGCTCCTGACATAAAAAAACCCTCCTAAAATACTTCCTTTGTTTATTTTCTTTAGTATCTACTTTTTTTGCTATATTGTCAATATATTTCATGAATGTTATTAAATTTTAATATTTTTGTAATACTTTTGTAATATTTATTCTATATGGCTCAAGTTTGGATTTAATAAAATTTCATCATAAAGTGATATTTTCTTACTTGCCACAATCTCTTCATTAGAAAATCCTAAATCTTTTAATTCTTCTGTCGTATATGCTTCCACAATCGAATACTTTTCTCCTTCTTTTTTTATTTTTACCAATATTTTACTCAAATAACCAGCTCTATTTCTCACCACATAATCTAAGTTATCCTCTTTCACAATTGCTTGATTCGGTACTTTTAGCCCAGAGTCATCCCACCAAATTAAATCAAATGAAATTTTTCGATAATTAATCAACTCTTCTATTTGTTTCTCTATTTTTAAGATTATCACAACATCTTCTTCATCTTCTTTAATCAAATTTGTAATTTCTGCTGGAATTTCCACATTATTGGCTAATCGGATCTCGACATCTTGTCCTACTTCTGCATTTTTCGCCTCTTGTGAGGAAGAAATGGTTGTAATATAACAAGAAAAATTATCAATTACTTTTCCACTTTCTTCGCTGGTTGCTACTAACTTTCCTGTTTTCAAATCTAACCCCTCTAAATATTCTTTGCTTAAAGAACTAAAGTTGTCTGGGGTTAGCATTTCTTCTAGGCCATCTACTTTATAGGAAACAATTCCACTTTCAGGTGCTTTCACATATTCTGCACCAGAATTCAATTGATTTTCATATCCTTTTCTTTCTTCAATCAATTGATTTAAGTAAGACCCCTTTGGGCTCAAATTCCCTGCAATTTGTGCTTTTTTCGTTACCAAATTACTAATCTCTTTCTTATATTCGGTTAATTTAGTAGTATCTGTTATTTGATTAATATTTGCCACTTTTTCATCAATTTGATTTTCTAATAATTTCATATCAGAACTAAACAAACTCGTATCACTTAACATGACTTCTTGTATTTTATTATCTAAATCTTCTATTTTCTGCTTTAGTGACTCTTCATTGGTACTATAATATCTAAATATATTTTCATTTTTGGCAGCTCTTTCTCCCTCTGATTTAATTTGCATCATACCATTTTTATAATTTTCGCCCCTGACTACTTTTTCATTACGAATCACATACCCTATATCTGTTTCCTCTTGATACAACTTTCCTTCTTCTATCGTAAAAACATTTGTGGGCTGTTTCACTAGAAGATAAATCGCATAAGCAATATACAATAAAATTGCTATGAAACCAATATATAAAATTAGTTTTTTCTTGTGGGAAGATGTCTTCGTTTTAGTTGGCATCTTCTTACTTCTCTCTTCCTTCAAATTTAATCTCATTCCCTTCAAAAATGATTCATTACAAATTTTATTTATTTTTATGAATAATAATGTAATTTATATATTCTTTAAGATTACATCTATATTAGTCTTCACATCTGCTTGTCCATCCAACCATACAGTTTGCTTATTCTTTCTAAACCAAGTCATTTGTCGCTTAGCATATCTTCTCGTTTCCATTTTAATCTTGTCAATCATTTCTTCCTTTGTTAGATCCCCTTCCAAAAATGCCACCACTTCTTTATAGCCTAAGCCTTGCATAGCCGTTGGGAAGTGCTTATGTCTTTTTAAAATACCTTGCACTTCTTCGATCAATCCCTGTTCTATCATTTGGTCAACCCTTTGATTAATTCTATCATATAAAATCTCTCGATCCCATGCCAAAGCATAAACTTGATAATCATATTCTGGTGAATTTTTTCTCGAAGCTATTTCTTGTTCCGTTTTGGTTTTGCCAGTAGCATGATAAATCTCTAATATTCTAAGAATTCTCTTTTCATCCTTTGGACTAATCTTTTGAATTGCCAAAGGATCAATTTTCGTAGTCTCTTCATATAATTGGGTCAAACCTTCTTCTTCCACTCTACGCTCTAACTTTCGTCGATACTCTTCATCAAACTCGATATTAGGATATTCTATTTCATAAATCAAACTATCGAGATACAGTCCAGTCCCCCCCACTACAATAGGCATTTTCCCTTTTTCTATAATGGCTTTAATTGCCTTTTTAGCCTCTTTTTTATAATCTGCTACACTATATCTTTCTTCTGGTGAAACAAAATCTAATAAATAATGTTCAATCCCTTGTCTTTCCTCCAACGTTGGTTTTGCTGTACCGATATCCATTTCTTGATAAATTTGCATCGAATCACAAGAAACAATTTCTCCATTTACCCTTTTGGCTAATGCAATCGATAGACTAGTTTTACCAGAAGCCGTTGGTCCACATATCACAATTACTTTTTTCATCTTTCACTTCCTATCGAATGATATACTTTTAAAATCCCCTCCTGCGTATCTCTCATATAGCCACTTTCAAAAATAAGACATATCACAAAAATAAAAACCAGTATTATCATCTTTTCCATTAATTTTTCTTTTTCTATTTGATTTTCCTTTATCTGACTAACTATTTTTCCCATTTGTGGCATCACAATAATTCCATTGATTCCTGTACCAATCGCTATTATGATATTTTTTATACTATTTTGTATTTCGATATTGGAAATCTCTATATCTACTTTGGCTGTTAGAAAAACAACTAAAGTTACAAGATATAACACAAACATTCCTATTAGGATCCAAACGATCTTTTTCGTTTTTTCTATCGAACCTAAACTTTGCCAAGTCCAAAAGATTAAAATTAAATATATCATAATTATTGTTACAATTACAAATGTCATGGATTTTTCATTCCTTTCTCTCGTTTGGCTCTCATAATACAAGACAATTATTTTCTAGCAAACTTTCTTTCAATATCATACTTCGTCATTTTGATTACAGTTGGTCTTCCATGTGGACAAGTAAATGGATTAGGCAATTGTAACAACTTGTCCATTAATGCTTCTACTTCTTTTCGATCCAATGCCATATTAGCTTTCACTGCTGCTTTACAAGCCACCGTTGCAATAAATTTCTCTTCTTTTTCTTGTTTGGCTGTTCTTGCAACTGTATTGATCTCGTCAAGCGTTTCCAAAAATAGTTCTTTGGTATCTAAATCAATACATACAGTTGGTGCTCCTGATAATTTTATGGTATTTTCTCCAAACTCCTCTAAGCTAAATCCTGCTTGTTCAAACATGCTTATATTTTCTTTCGCGATCTCCATTTCTTTATGTGTTAAAGTGATAATATCTGGTAATAGTAACATTTGAGAGTCCTTGTTTCGATCACTATAATAATTTTTCTTTACTCTTTCATACATAATTCTTTCATGTGCAGCATGTTGGTCTAATATGTACATTTCTTTGTCAATTTCTAAAATGATATATGTATTAAAAACAATACCAACAAATTTATAATCTGGCTTTTCAAATGGTTCTGTTTCTTCAAATATAGACACATTGTCTTTGATAAGATCCACAGCATTTGTATTTTCTTCTTTCTCTTGCTCTGTTTCTTCTTTGATTGGTTGTGTTCCAAATAATTTGGTATACATTTCATCAAAATCACTAGAAACAACCTGTGTATTATCATCTAATTCTTCCATTTTCTGTTTGATCTCTTCAAACTCTCTTTTTACTTCTGGGTCTCCTACACAATCTATAATTTCTTCTGCTAATTGCAGTTCATGACTTGGTTTTTCTGGCATATCTTCTTCTACTTCTTGTACTTCTTCTATCTCTTCTGCTTCGATTACTGGTTCTGTTTCCTGTGGTTCCTCAATTTCTTGTATGTCTTCTACTTCTTCCTCTGAATTCAATTCTGGTTTCTGCTCATTCTTTTCTAATTGATAGGTTACTTCTGGTTCTTGCAAGGTTTTTGGTGTAATCTTTTTCTCCTGTAATTCTTTCTCTATTTTTGTTCTCATTTGTCTTAACTGTTCTAACACATCTGATGTATTGATTGGGTTACCCACTGTTGTTTTTTCTTCTTTAGCAGATTCCTCTAAAATTTGATTGGTTTTAATTTCACTTTCTTCCTCTGTGTATTTTTCGATTTTCTTCTCATTTTGCTTCCTGAATCCGAATAATCCATTGCTTTGATTTTCTTTTTTGGCTTCTCTTAAATTTTGCAATCTTTCTTCAAAACTTACTTCTCTTGGATTCGGATTTGCCACTAGTTCACTTTTTAACAAAGTGTCTTTTATCGCATGATAAATGGATTGAAATACTTTATTTTCTTCTTCAAAACGAACTTCCAATTTTGCTGGGTGAACATTCACATCTACTTTGGCTGGATTCATTTGCATATTTAAGATTACGAATCCAAATTTTCCAATTGGTATTAACCCTTTGTATGCTTGCTCTGTTGCTGCTGTCAATGTTTTATCTTTGATGTATCTTTTATTTACAAAAAATAATTGATTGGAACGATTTGATCTTGCTATTTCTGGTTTTCCGATCACGCCTAAAACAGTAATATCTTCATATTGATAAGATACCTCCATGATACCATTTGCAACATCTTTCCCATAAATACTATAAATGACGTTTTTCAAATCATTACTTCCATTTGTTTGAATAACCGTTTTTCCGCCATTTACCAATTTGATTGCTATACTTGGATTTACTAATGCTATTCTGGCAATCACATCTTCTATGTAACCAGCTTCTGTATAATCTTTCTTTAAAAATTTATAGCGAACTGGTGTATTATAAAATAAATTCTTAACAGTAATAGAGGTTCCTGTCTGACATCCCACCTCTTCTTGTTGTAATATGTCTCCTCCTTCTACTATAATTTTATAACCAGTATCTTGTTCTTTTGTTTTGGATATCATTTCTACCTTACTAATAGCTGCAATACTTGCTAAAGCCTCTCCTCTAAACCCCATAGAAGTAACTAAATCTAAATCATCTGCTGATCTAATTTTACTCGTTGCATGCCTTTCAAAGGCAATTTCTAAATCATCTTGGGCAATTCCTTTGCCATTGTCGGTTACTCTTATGTAAGAGATTCCTCCATTTTTAATTTCTACTGTTATATTGGTTGCCCCTGCGTCAATGGAATTTTCTACCATTTCTTTTACCACAGATGCTGGTCTTTCAATTACTTCTCCTGCTGCGATTTGATTGATCGTTAGCTCATCTAATAATACAATATTCCCCATTTTTTTATCTCTTCCTCTCCTCAAGGCACAAATCTAGTTGGAAAAGAATTAGATATTTGGCTAGGCAAATAAGATTTTAATTTAACAACGCCAAATGCCAATTATTTTTCAACCTCTTCTTCCTATCACTTTGGTTTATATTCTATCATATAAGATTTAATTTGTAAAACACTTTAACGCTCGAAATAAATCTCTTCATTTAATACGATATTCTTAGCAAAAGCAGAAATCTCCATTTATAGATTTCTGCTTCTGTTCCTTTACCAGTCTCCACCTATATATTCAGATGGCTTGACATTTTCTGGCACTAACAGGAAAATAACGATTAGAATTCCTATTAGTCCGAGGACTATCTGTTTTGTTCTTGTCATTCCGTCGCCTCCTTTACTATTTTTAATATTTATATTTTATCATAAATTATTTTCTTACTCAATTAAAATATATTCAATTTTGAATCTTATATAGGTGCAGATGGCGTAAAAGTTTTAAAAATAAAAAAAGATAATATTAGTTATAAGTATATATATTACTATTTGAAAAATTCATTTATACCTGATACTGGGTATAATAGACATTTTAAATGGTTAAAACAATTGGATCTTATAATTCCAACATTAGAAGAACAAATAGAGATTGTTAATAAACTTGACAAGGTTCAAGAAATAATAGATATAAGAAAAAACAAATTGAAGAATTTCTACTATATTGCTGTAAGTCTAATAAATTTAAAAATTATGCTGAAAAGATGAGTGGTAATTCTTTACAACCTAACATAAGTAGTAAACAAGTTGAAAATTATGAAATAAATTTACCACCAATCGAACTTCAAAATCAATTTGCAAATATAGTTAAACAAATAGACAAGCAGAAATTTGAAATACAAAAAAGTTTAGAAGAGACACAAAAACTACAAGAAAGTTTCATGAATCAATATTTTTAAGAGAATAGAGTATGAGAATGTAAAATAGTGTATGTAAAAAATATCCTTTTTTATTTGCTTCTGCCCTCTCTATTTCTCCCTTTTCTTTCAGTGCTACAATTCGTATTTGTACTGTTTTAGGTGTTGTTTTTAATATTTTTGCTATATTGACTTGTGTGATTTGTGGATTTTCTAATAAAACATCTAATAAGATGTTTTATTAGAAATGTAAAATATATTTTTCATCATGTTTTTTAAATCCAAATTTTTCATATAACTTTATTGCACAAGGATTAGTAGCATCAAGCTCGATTTTTGTGCATTCAATTTCTTCAAGAAAATCTAAAATTTTTTTCATTAGTACATTTTGTATTCCTCTACATCTATAATCTTCATCTGTGTATACACTTGTTATATCTGCTTTTTTATATAGTAGTTCCACTCTATTATTTACTCCTCTTCCTCTTTCTTTTGACTCAACTCTTTTTCCAAGCAACTAGTCATTCCTAGTAAGGACAACACATAAACTATCAAAACTAATGGAATCGTAAGTCTATCAATTGGAATCCTTGTAATTACTACAACACTAGCCAAAACAGCCTGTGCTAAAACAACTGTCAAACCTGTTTTTAGTATTGTTTTAATCATTCCTAATTTATAATATCTCACAGCCATATACACCAAAATAAGAATCGTTGCTATTAAAAATGGTGTAATATATGGTTTTATGATATCCCTTCCCCTAGTATGAGGAATCGTTGTAATTTCTATTTGATCTGCTTTCAATTCAAGTTCATATTTTTCGTTTATTTTATTAACTAAGTTATTTCTTTGTTCCTCTGAAATCTCTTTAGCAATAATACTAACCGTATCTTCAAATACCTCTACTTTTTGGATCATAACCTTCTCATTCGGCAAAACTTCACTTGTGATTTGTTTGATATCTGCTATTTCAAAATTCTTTTCTAAATACAACTGAATCTTCTTTGCTTGTTGATATTTCAAATCAAAATTGAAACCTACTGTTAAAGTAACAATTAATCCTACTATCATAATAATGGCTACTAAAAGTGCTACTATTTTAGTTTTTTGGCTTATCTCTTTCATTTTTACTTATCCTTTCCCTCATTTATTTTTAATAAACTATTGGTTACTATACTATTATAAATTGCCATTAAAACAATTCCCCAAAACATTACCATACCAAAACTGCTAATTGGCGTCCAGCCCATAAAACAGAAAGTAATCGCTATTATAACAATTGGTATGATTTTTACAAAAAACTCTTTATATACTTCTAATTTTTGATCTTCCTTTGCCAACAATTTACTTATTAATAGATAATCTAATACAAAAGCAATCACCATTCCTAATAATCCTTCGATTGACAACGCAACATTTGCATATCGAATCACTAACATAAATATAGAAATAAATCCAATCAAAGAAATAGTTCCTAATACTCCTAATACTCTATATTTTATGCCTAATACAATAACACCTATTACGATGATAGCTAACACAACATAGATTCCCATTTCCATTTCATTTGCCGTAAAATCTGATAATACATATTGATTTTGTTCCAAATCATATTTGACTGGCATATTTCCCGTATCTAATACGGTTGCCATACTAGTAGCTTGTTCCACATAACCCTGTAAAGTTTTTGAATCTGTTGCACTACTACCAACAGACAATTGTAACCTTCCTATTTTGACAGGTTCTTCAAAACTAGTAGACATGATGGTTTCGTCGTCTATTTTCATGGTAATTTTCTTTTCTGTTTCCTTTTTGGTATCTTCTGTATTTTCTGCATTTTCATTATTGGTATTTTCGTCTGTTGTCGTCTCTTCTACTTTTACATATTGATTACTAATTTCTTCTAATTTTCTTTTTCCCTCTTTATTAAACTCTATATCCAAATAAACAGAAGTACCAGTACTTGCAGTACCATTGTTATTACCAGATCCATACATTACTTTCGCTGTTTTAACATCTCTATTATCCATTAAAACTTCATTCGTTTCACTATCTAAAATTTCAAATTTTCCTGTTGTCTTGACGTTACTGATTATGCTATCTGTATGATCATTCTCAGGAAGTTCTATCGTAATATCCCCTGTTTGTTTGTCCAATTTTATGATATAATCGCCAACACCCAATTTCTTTAATCTGTTTTCTATCACTTTTTTGGAAGCTTCGTAATTTTCAACATTTTTAACTTCTTCTTTATTATTCGGTATTTCTTCTTTCGTATATCCCTTTTCTGTTATTTGTTCATCTGTTAGCTCTTCTTCTATTACTTTTCCTTCTGCATCTTTTATGGTTGTTGTACTTTCTTCATTTACTGTTAAGGTAATATTTCTACTACCTTCTAAATCCATAGTTTCTGTGTAATCTTTTACTTGATTCTCCATTCTATTTTGTACTTGTGTATAAACACCAAAAAAAGCTACCATTGTAATTGCTATCACTGCTAATGTAATCGTTAATATTTTTATTTTTTTCATTTCAATCTCTTTCCTTTCTACTCTACAATAATCTCGTGTTATTAATCAATAATTCAAACCATATATTTAAATACTTCGCAGCATATTTGCTCATCATTGTTCGATCCATAAAGATCTCAAAATAATCTAATACAGGACATATTTTCGTATCAATTGTTAATTTTAATACAATTCTTTTTTCTTTACTATCTATTGTTAAATCTGCATCTGTTACCGCATAGTTTACTTTATCATGAATGTCAAATGTTGATAAATTTTGCTTTAAAACTCTATCTCGATGTACATCAGATTTATCTGCTAGAATCAAAGCGGCAGATATATCGCTCACCGCTGTTCCCGTGTTTTCATCATGATTCCCAATTGCCATCATAATTTCTGTTCTTTCCTCTACTGGCATCCCCATGTCTTTTAAAATGTTATATGCCAAAATCGCTCCACTATGGGCATGATCTACACGATTGACACAATTTCCTATATCATGCAAATATCCCGCTATTTTAGCCAGTTCAATGGTTCGTTTTGGAAATCCTAACGTCTCTAAAATTCCTCCTGCTCTTTGCGAAACAATAGAAATATGCCTATGGCTATGTTCTGTATAGCCAAGACCATCTAATTGCTTTTGAGCCCCTTGTATAAGAGCTTCTACCTCTTTATTTTGTATAACATCTTCTAAGGTTATCATTTTTTCTTGCCTCCCTATTTTGCCTTTTTAGATTTTATATTAAATTGTGAAAAATAGCAACTATTTTTGTGAATTTTATTATTATTCTATCCTTAAATATAGAAATATATTACTTTAAAATAAAAAAGCACGATACAAACTGCGTATCATGCCCTTTTTGCATATGGATTTTTTGCTCTACTAGATTACTTTCAGCGTAGCTATTGAAACTTCATACGCTGTTCTTTCTTCAAAGGTTCCATCTTCTTTCTTTTTATGATATTTTCTGCTTTGTATACGTCCTTTTATTTTCATATGGGTTCCAACTGGGACATCTGCTATATACATAGCATTCCTCCCCCAAGCAATACACGGAATAAAATCCGAAGCATCAACTTCACTGTTAACAGCCAATATCATGTCAGTTATTTTCCTTCCTGATGGTGTCTGCCGATAAATCGTAGGTTTGCATATATATCCATCTAAAATGACTTTATTGTCATCCATAATTTTTTCATTGACATATTTGATGGATTTTGCCACGACCTCTAAGATTAAATGATTTTTGCCGTCTACACCGATTTGACGATAAGAGCGGTATTTCCCTTTAATCTCTACTTTTCTTCCTTTATAGCCTATTAGACTAAATGGATCTATGTCAAGTTTTTGGACACTTTTTTTGAGAATTTTTTATTTACATGAGACCACTTTTATTACTCCATTATATTCTAAATTTACATTGGTATAAATGGTATACGAAGCTCCCTACGTCGCCATTTACACCAATATAAATTTAGAATTTGTTGTAGTTAAGGAAAGTATTCTGAAATTGTAAGTGCCTTTTTATGCTGCTTCATTCTCAATGTCGTTTGGTACTTTATAATTGATTGATGAATGTATTCTCTTTCTGTTATACCATCCTTCTATGAACTCAAATATTGCTAGTTTTGCTTCCTTAAATGTTTCATACTCATGTAAATTTACTTCTTCTTTCTTTAATATGGCATTGAAGCTTTCCATACTCGCATTATCATAAGGGTATCCCTTCT